>CAZVNH010000004.1:14251-26650 GCA_964628575.1 uncultured Thermoplasmatales archaeon
TCTGCCTAACTTACAAAAGATAGGATATGATATATTAGCTTTTTATCATATTAAGTTTGATCCACGTAATCCTCCACATATGGAAAACGATGAAGTAGCAGGATTGATGAGTGATTCTACAATTTTTCTTGCAAGTAGGAGATTTGAAGCAGTTATGATATCAGTTCATATAGATTATGATGATTATAAAGCAGATATGATGAGTAAAATGCAAATTTTAAAAGAAAATAAATGGATTGCAGAAGATCCATTTATCAAAACTTATGGATTAAACACTATGGTACCAATAAAGGATTTTAAATTTGCTCCAATTACTCATAAGATTGTAGGTTGCGATTTTTGGGTTAAAAAGCTCTTAAATATATGAATTTACATTCAATGTGCCATGAAACTTTTCGAGTATCGGGGGAAGGAATTGTTTAATCAATATGATATTACAATTCCAAATGGTAAGCTGGTTAAAGATGAAAATGACTTTTCAAATAAAAATTTTCCATTAGTTTTAAAAGCACAGGTTCCAATTGGCGGACGTGGAAAAGCAGGTGGTATTAAAAAGGCTAAAAACATTAATGACGCAAAAGAAAATTTTTCAAATATTATGGGAATGGATATTCGTGGATATAAGGTGGGAAAGATTCTAGCCGAAGAAATGGCTGATATTAAAAAAGAGTTATATCTGAGTATTTCTTTAGATCGAACCAAACGTATGCCATTAATAATGGCTAGTGCTTCAGGCGGAATGGATATTGAAAGTGTGCCGGATGATGAGATTTTCAAGGAGTGGGTCAATCCATTAATTGGAATACAAGCTTTTAACATAAGAAGTATTGTCTCACATCTGAAACTTGATAAAGATCATAGTAAAGAGGTTTCTAAGGTTCTATCAAAGATATATAAATTATTTCGTGAATATGATTGTGAACTCGTAGAAATAAATCCATTGATAATTACAAAAGAGGATAAAGTAATGGCTCTTGACTCAAAGGTCATTATTAATGATGATGCAATGTTTCGTCATACAGATATTCAACCTGAACATGTTGAGCTAACTCCTCTTGAAAAAGATGCAAAAGAAAAAGGTATTGCATTTATTCAATTAGATGGAAACATTGGAGTTATTGCAAATGGTGCAGGTTTAACTATGGCTACTCTTGATGCCCTTACTCACTTTAAAGGTGAAGGTGGGGTGTTTTTAGATCTTGGTGGAACCGATGATCCTGAAAAAGTAAAACAAGCTTTCTCACTTATGAAAAAAGCAAAACCAAAAGTAATATTCCTAAATTTATTTGGTGGTATAACAAAATGTGATACAGTTGCAACTGGTGTTAAAGCAGTGATAACTAAAGAAGGTATTGACTGTCCAGTAATAACTCGGATTAAAGGTATGAATGAAGATAAAGCAAAAGATATATTGAAAGATGCAGGTCTAATTACTGCTACTACCTTACAAGATGCAGCACAGAGAAGTAGTGATATTGCAGGAGGTAAATAAATGTCAATTTTTGTAGATGAAAAAAATAAGGTTCTAGTTCAGGGAGCAACAGGTCATCAGGGTGTTTTTCATATAAGTGAAATGATTAATTTTGGAACAAAGGTTGTAGCTGGTGTAACTCCTGGAAAAGCAGGTCAAGAAGTTCATGGTGTTCCAATATTTAATAATGTTCAAGATGGAGTTGATGCAACTGGTGCAAATACAAGTCTTATACTTGTTCCTGCACGTTTTGCAAAAGATGCTGTTTTTGAAGCTCTTAATGCTGGGATTAAAACAGTTGTAACAATTACTGAAAATATTCCATTTCATGATGCAATGGAATTTGTTCATTATGCAAAATACAATGATGCAATTTTAATCGGTCCAAATTGCCCAGGGATCGCAAGTCCTGGGAAATCAAAAATAGGAATTCTTCCAGGTAGCATATTCCTTGAAGGTGATGTTGGTGTTGCTAGTAGATCTGGAACACTTACATATGAAATTGTAAATTCTTTAAAAGAAAAAGGAATTGGACAAAGTACCTGTGTAGGTCTAGGTGGAGATCCAATAATTGGTACTACTTTTATTGATGCACTTAATGCTTTTGAAAAAGATAAAGATACAAAAGCAGTAGTTCTTGTTGGTGAAATAGGTGGTACCGCTGAAGAGGATGCCGCAGATCATATTATCGATCACATCAGTAAACCTGTTTTTGCATTTATTGCAGGTAGAACCGCTCCTCCTGGAAAACGTATGGGTCATGCTGGAGCAATAATTGCCCGAGGAAAAGGAACAGCTGAGTCAAAGATCAAGGCCTTCGAAAAAGCAGATGTAAAACTTGCTAAATTTCCAACTGATATTGCTGATCTTGTTGAGGAATATAGTTAAACTAATAATCATCCTTTCTTCATTTATTTTGTCAAATCAATCATTTTTTTCAATAAATTATTTATAGTATTATTAACAAAGTATAACATTAAATCGTGGTAAGGTAGAAGACTTATGGCTAATAAAAAAAGAATTATAGTAGTCGATGATGATCCTGATATACGTTTATCTGTTAAACAAATTCTAGAAAAAAGCGGCTACAAAGTATATTCATTTGAAAATGGTAGAGAATGCATCAAAACCTTAAAAAATACAAAAAAACGGCCATCATTAATAATACTTGATATAATGATGCCTGAAATAAGTGGTTGGGAGATACACAGACAGTTAGATTCAAATCCAAATTTAAGTGAAATCCCTATTGTTTTTTTAACAGGAAGATCTAATGAAACAGCTATTGAAATGTATAACCGATATGGAATTGATTATATCAAAAAACCATTTGATATAAAAGATTTTAAAGAAAGTGTTAAACGTGCAGTAAATTCTAAAAATAAAGATATTTTTAATAGAAAAAAAATGAATTATTGTAGTTGAATGTCAACATTTTTTTATAAATTCTCTATTAATCTATCTAAAAAAGAGAAAAATTGTATTATTCTGAGATATGGTGTATATTTTTCTCTTGTTTTTGGTATACTAACAGATAATGGATCTGACCATTCGCTTTCTAGACCATGTTCATCCATTGCAACTACATAAATAAAATAATTTCCTTTTTCTTGCCAAGAATTTGATGCAGTACAGACTTCACCAGATTCATAAAAATCGGTCCAATGATCAACTATTTTATCCCCGTTCCAATCCCAGCCATACTGAACCCTGTCAAAATTTGGATCTGTTGTTTGGGTTGAATAACTATATTCTTCTCCTGGTCGACCTAATACAGTTCCAAATGGTCTACTAGGCTTTATTGGTGGTTCAATTGGCTGTATAAATGGATACCTATCCTGATTTTCACCTCCAGAAATATCAAAAGGTGTATCACCTATTCCATCTCCATCTGCATCTTCTCCCCAATATTCATCCCAATAATTACCACCTGCGGGATAATCATTATCCCATTTGTTATTTCCATTATCAACTGCATTATTATCATAGAAATTATTGTGATAAATAAGATTACCTGAGCATCCATTAAATAATAATATTCCTGCTAAATAACTAGAGCTAATTGTGTTTCTCTTTATTACATTATTATCTGAGTCACCTAAGTGTATTCCATCCAGAAGATTTAATTCAATAGTATTATCATTTATAGTATTATTATCTGAATACATTATATGTATCCCATTAAATCTGTTGGATTGAATAGTATTTTTTATTATATGATTATTGCTATTACCTGAGTGAAATATTTTGATTCCATCTATATTATTCGAAATAATTACATTGTCAATAATTGTATTATAAATACAGAAATCAAATAGATGGATACCATCCCAACCATTTAATTTCATTGTGTTTGATGATATTTTATTATTTCTGGAATCATACATATAAATACCTTGTAAAACGTTATCCTCTAAGCTATTATCATCTAAAATGTTATTATTTGAAAGATACAGATATATACCATCCATTGAATTATCTTCGATAACATTTGATTGAATTGTATTCTCACTGTTATTATTGCAATTAATTCCATAACGATTATAACCTATATAATTACCTAAAATCGTATTTTTATCAGAATTGATTACAATACCTGCGTCAAGATCATTTCTACTACTATTTACTATTATAAATCCCTGAATCGTTGTAAGATCAGCAGTTATATTTATAACATTATTCTGTGTATCTGCATCGATTATTGGAGCTCCTTCATCATTTCCAGCGCCTAACTCATAAGCAACTCCTTCAAGTGTTATACCTGGTGTTTCAATATGAATTATTTCGTTATACCAACCACTATAAACTTTTATTATATCACCAGATTCTGCGTTATCAACTGCTTCTTGAATAGAAATATAATCTCCATCCCCTTCGTTATCAACCATTATTGAGTTTGTAAAATTTATATTCAGAATTTTATTATTAGTTTTAAGATTATTTACAAGTCCAACTACAGGTATGACACTTCCGCTTAGAAATAAAAATATTACAATGCTGATAATTAATTTTTTAACTATAATTACACCTCCATGATTTTGAGAATAACTCTGGTATTTTATAATATTTAAGATATTATCAACGGCTTTTGTCGAAAAAATAAGTATTTTTATATTTAATTAAATGATTTTTTAATTTTATCAAGCGCTTTATCAATTGTCTCTAACGAAGTTGCATAAGAAAAACGGATGTAACCTTCACCATATGGGCCAAAGGCTGTTCCTGGAAGAACTGCTACTCCTGCATTATATAAAAAATGATCTGCACATTCTTGCGAGTTCATTCCAGTTTCTTTAATATTTGCAAAAGCATAAAATGCTCCTTTCGGAGTTTTACAGGTTATACTCGAGATTGAATTTAATCCCTTTACAATTCTATCTCTTTTTTCTTTGAATCTTTTCATCATTTCAGGAATAAAACTTTGAATACCAGTAAGTGCTTCAACTCCAGCCCATTGAGTAAAATCTGCAGTACATGAAATCGATGTTACAAGAAAATCTTTTAATCTATCTGCCATTTTTACTGGTGTTACCATAAAACCTAATCGCCATCCTGTCATAGCGTAATATTTTGAAAAACCATCAAGAAGTATTGTTCGCTCCTTTGCTTCATCTTTAGAAGTTGGAGTATAATGCTTTGTATTATATGTCATCTTTGAGTAGATTTCATCTGATACAACAAAGATATTATTTTCTTCAGCAATTTCTGCAACCTCATCTAACTCTTGTTTTGTCATTACAGATCCAGTAGGATTCTGTGGTGAGTTTACAATAATAAGTTTTGTTTTATCTGTGATTTTTTTCTTAATATCATCAGGATTCATGCGAAAATCATTTTCTTCAAGTAATGGTAGCATTACCTTTTTTGCTCCAAGATACGCTGTCGTTGAACCATATGTTGGATAACCTGGATCTGGATATATTACCTCATCACCAGGATTTACTGTTGCAAGCATTGAAAAGAAAATACCTGGTTTAAGACCTGGTATTATAACAATTTGTTCGAAATCAGGTCTATATCCTCTTGTCTTTTCTACTTCATCCTGTACAGCTTTTCTAAGTTCAATTATTCCAATAGAAGGAGTATAATGAGTTTTTTTATTTTTTATTGCATTAATTCCTGCCTCAGCTATATTTTTTGGTGTTTCCATATCTGGTTCACCAATCTCAAAATGAAGTATATTTTTCCCGTGTCTTTCTAATTCTTGAGCTTTAGCAAGTACTTCAAATGCTGCTTCTCCATATATTTGATTTGCACCTTTGCTTAACTCTGGCATAATTTCACCTTAATATGTAATTTTCAAGATTTAATTCTTCTAATTTTTTTTGCGTTGGAACTCCGTTTTCATCCCAACCTCTTAACTTATAATATTCTTTTAGACTTTTTTGAAATCCATCTTTAGTTAATACTATATCTTTTGCAGGTCCTTTAGTAAATGATTCATTAAATAATCGAGGTGGTAATATGTCTGTTCCAGGTTTTAAACCTTCTCTCAGGTTAAATATTCTAATTAAATTCCATATTCTTTCTCCACATTTTAAATATGATTTTACTGTTTGATCAAAACCTGTTGATAAATTCCACATATCTACACAATCTTCCTCAGATATTGGAGCAAAATCACATAGAACCAATGAGAAAAAAGCAGATCTTTCATCTTGCACTTCTTTAATTATGGGTGCTTTTTTATTAAATGAAAATCTTTCTAATTCAGGATCATTTAACTCTGCTTTCACGGTCCAGGCCCTTTGATGACATGCACCTCTGTCTGATGTTGCATATGCAAGACCCATTCCAAAAGTTCCCCGCGGATCATAACCTGGAATATCCATTCCTTTACAATGTACCGCAAAGCTTTCTGCATTTAGTTTTTCAGATGCTGTTTTAACTCCCTCACCAAGAAGTTTTCCAATTTTTGTTTTATGATACGCGATTTGTTCCATTAATTCTGCAATCTCAACTGGTTTCCCCCATCCTAGATCAATTCCATTTATATTTGATTTTTTAATTAATTTATTATTAAATGTCTCTATTGCAAAACCAAGAATTCCACCTGCAGAAATCGTATCCATTCCTAGTTCATTACACCTATCACAAACATAGGCTACATCTTCAATTTTTTTTAGCCCTAGGTTTGATCCCATAAGAGCTATTGTTTCATATTCTGGACCAATTAGTTTTGTTCCTCTAAATTTTCCTTTTTTAATAGATGATCTATTCCAACATGCTATAATACAATTATAGCATGCTCCACCGCCATCGACAATGTTTTTTTGCATAGATTCTGCATTTATATTTTCTCCATATTCGAAATATCCCTCTGAATAATTTCGAGTTGGTATGAATCCCTCTTCGTTTATTGTTTGAACCCAGTATGGTGTTCCATATTTTCGTCTAACTGGAACAAAATCATTCTCCTGAATTTTCTTTTTTACTTTTTCTGCTTTTTTATTAAATCCTTCTTCATCATGTAATGATATCTTTTGTGTGCCTTTTAGTGCAATTCCTTTAAGATTTTTCGAACCCATTACAGCACCTGTTCCACATCTCCCAGCATGTCGATGACCATCAATTGTAATACAAGCAATTTTTACTAAATTTTCACCAGCAGGTCCAATCACAGCAGTTCTTACATTCCCTTCTTTTTCTTTCAAATAATTATGACTATCAAGACACTCTTTTCCCCATAAACTTTTTGCATTATTAAATTGAATTTCCTTATCTTTTATTACGACATAAATAGGTTTTTCAGATCTATTTTTAAAGATTATAAAATCATAACCTGCTTTTTTTATATCAACAGCAAAAATACCTCCAAAATGAGAATCAACAAAAAGATTTGTCAAAGGTGACTTAGTAACAACTGTTCCTCGTCCACTAGTTTGAGTTTTAGTACCAGTTAAAGGACCTGTTGTAAAAATTAAAAGATTCTTAGGCGATAGTGGATCAGTTTTTACAGGTAAATTATCAATTAAATATTTTGCTCCAAGACCTTTAGCACCAATAAAAAGTTTGGCATCTTCAATATTTGTTTTTATAATATTTGATGATTGTGTTTCTAAATCAATTTCAAGAATTTTCCCAGTATATCCACCACTCATTATTTTTCACAAACCTATTTACATTTAAGTTTACGATTAATGTTTATTAAATCAATCAGAAGTGAAAAACCTGTTTCCCGTCTACCAGCACCAGGGCCAACTATTGTTACAGGACCTAATTCATCTGTATAGAAAGTTAAAGCATTTGTAGCTTCTATAACACCTGCAAGTGGATCATTTAATGGTAGTTGAACTGGTTCAACAACTGCTTTTATTGATCCATCTGATTGAATTTCTGATGAACCAATTAGTTTCCATCTTTTACCATTAGATTTAGCTTTTTTAATATCTTCTTGTGTAATATTTGTTATTCCCTTTCTTTTTACATCCTGCCAAGAGATATTTTTATCAAGTACTACATTTGTAAGAATTACTACCTTTCCTAATGCATCAAGACCTTCAACATCGCCGGTGGGGTCTGCTTCAGCATATCCTAAATCTTGAGCCTTTTTTAAGGCATTTTCATATGACATACCTTCTTCCATTCGTGTTAAAATATAATTAGTTGTACCATTTAATATCCCTTTGAAACCTTTAATTTTGTTGCCTGAAAGAGTATATTCAGCTAAGTTAATTGCAGGTGTTCCAGCAAGAACAACTCCTTCAAAACTATAAAATACCTTATTTTCCTCTGCAAGTTTTAAAAGCTCTTTTGCTTTTTTTACAACTGGTCCTTTATTTGTTGATACAACATTTTTACTATATTGCAAAGCTGTTTTAATATGAGTTATTGCAGGCTCACCTGTTTTTACATCAGTATATGTAACCTCAATTATTGTGTCAGCATTTGTTTGTTTAATTGTTTTAATGCTATCAAAACCTTTTACACCTGTTGGATATTCATCAATCTTTTTACCATTTTTAACAAGATCAAGTATTTTCTTTATATCAAGACCGTTTTCATCATAAACAGAACCTTTAACCATATCAGAAATTGCTACTACTTTAAATCTAAAATCATATTTATCAGCAAGCATTTGTTCTTTCTCAAGAAGAATTTCAGTTAATCCTTGTCCAACAGTTCCATATCCAATAAAAGCAAGTTTGAATTCCATCTTAATTACTCCTATCTATGATGAAGTTTTGGCGCTGATATAAATGTTAAACCATTTTCAGTTAGAGCTCTTGCAGTATTATTTATTGCATCATGTTTATCAAGATAATTCTGTAAAAGATAAGGCATAAGATTTTTTTCTTCAATTTCTTTTTTCGGTAAAAAATAATCCAATATATCTGATGGATGTTCTCTTTTTTCATCAACACTTACTTCTGCTCCTTCATGTTTAGCGCTGATATTTTTTACTTTAGAAGCAATCTCAATTAATTCATCTCGTCTATCATAAGGCTGGACTACTATACTCTTCCAAGTTTCTAGTATATGATGCTCAAATCTTACAAAATCTTCAAGACCTAAAGATTTTCTAATCTCACTACTAAGCTCAATTGTTGTGTTATTAACACTATTTGAAAAATTAAAACCTATTAATGAGGTACTACCATCCTTTCTTGAGAATAATCGTGCAGCCATTAGTGTCCAAAAAATAGCATATGGATTATCATTTCCCATATATACACTTATTTTGAATTCGATATCAATATCAAGTTTATGTAATAAATAACCAAGGAAAATAGTTCCAGGATTTATGTTTAATACTTGTTTTACACCATAATTCGTATAGTAATAAAGAAATTCATTAACCCATTTAAGTGGGTAATCATTAGGTTCACCTACTCCACCAAAATATCCAGTTATTGTTTCAGGACCACCTAGATGTATATTTGAACCATCTGTTCCTTTTGTATCAAGTGTTTCACACCATGATGCCCCAATTATCTGCATAGCTGCAGTCATTGCAAGAAGATCATCATCATCTTCCTGCTCTTTCATACATCTTACACGAATAAATCTACCAGGCATAAGTTCTTTTTTTTCTACAGCTTGACGTGCTTGTTTCATAAAAAATGGAAAATATTGACATGCACTTATTTCTAGTGTCACTGCAAAATCTTCATTAAAATCGATGCTGTCTTTTTTATTTCCTAATATCTTTTCCCTATATTCTTCAATAGATATAAACGCATTATTATCTCTTTGCTCGATAAGCCATTCAAGATCCTTTATATATGGAGAATTCTTTTCTTGAAGCCTCTTCATCAGATTTTCGATTTTAACAGCTTCTTTTGCTTTACGATTTATTTCATCAGGTCCTCCATATTTTTCAACAATTTCAATAAAACTATTAATTATTTCATTATCAGGATCTAAAATAAAGTCATTAATTTCTTTCAGCCTTCTATCATCGATTTTTAATTTATTACGCAAATCAGATGCCATGAATAATACCTCTCCCATTTTCATCAACTCTAAACTTTTATGAATTGAAAATAAGTCATTGTCTTAAATAATGTTTGGTTTCAAGATTTTTTCAATAAATTATATATATTTTGACAAATTATATGAATATAAGAGGTTGTTATCATGATTATTTCACAACTAAGTATTGCACCAGTAGGAAAAGGCATAAGCCTAAGTAAATATGTTAAAATCATTATTGATGTTTTGAAAAAGAATAATGTAAAATTTGAAGTTAATGATATGGCTACAGTAATAGAAACAAATAATCTTGAAAACTTATTTAAGGTTGTAAATGAAGCTCATAATTCAGTTATTAAATCAGGTGCAAAACGTGTTATTACTGAATTAAAAATTGATGACAGGAGAGATAAAGAAGTAGTAATTGGTACAAAACTAAAGTCATTATTATAATTATTATTTATTATTCAAAACAGTTATATGTAACATTTATATTCCGGGATTCGGGGTTGAATTATTGTGGTATCAGAAGATTTAGTTGAAATAGTATTTCATGGACGTGGAGGTCAAGGATCTGTTACTGCTGCAAATCTTTTAGTATCTGCAGCATTAAAAGATGGAAATAAAGGTGTTCAAGCGTTTCCATTTTTTGGTGCTGAAAGACGTGGAGCCCCTGTAAGAGCTTTTGCTAGAATTTCTAGTAAAGATATCTATTTAAGAAGTGAGATTTATAATCCAGATATCGTAATAGTACTTGACGAAGGAATTATGGACATCGTTGATGTTTTAAAAGGTTTGAAAAAAAAGGGTAAGATTCTAATAAATACTAGAAAAAAACCTGATGATTTTGATTTTTCAAAAAAATTTATAGTTGCAACTGTTGATGCAACTGGTGTTGCCATAAAAAATGAAATCTTAGTTGGGGGAATACCTGTTGTTAACACTCCAATCCTTGGAGCAGTTCCAAAAATTCTTAATAAGGTTACTCTTAAATCTATTCAAAAAACAGTACAAGAAAAATGGAGAGAAGAACTTGCTATAAAAAATGTTAAAGCAACTCAAGATGCTTATGATGAAGTGGAGGTGAAATCCTGAAGAAATATAAAAGTGTTACAACAATTTCCTATCCAAAGAAAGGTGCTATGGGTAAAACTGGTACATGGCGAGTTTTTACTCCCAAACTTGATAAAAAAAAATGTGTTAAATGTTTACGTTGTTGGATTTATTGTCCTGAAGCAACAATAATTCGAAATAAAGATGATTCAATAGATATTGATTATGAATATTGTAAAGGCTGCGGAATATGTGCAAATGTATGTAAAGTAAAAGCAATAATTATGCAAAGAGAAGGTGAAAATAAATGAGTCATGTAATGATTGACACTGGTAACTATATAGCTGCAAAAGCTGCTGTTATGGCAAAACCAGATGTTGTTGCAGCATATCCAATTACTCCACAAACAACGCTTGTTGAAGGTATTGCAAATTATTTAGCAAGTGGAGAGTTTAAAGGTGAATATATATGTGTTGAAAGTGAACACTCTGCAATGGCAGCATGTATTGGTGCAAGTGCTACAGGAGTTCGAACCTTTACTGGTACATCTTCTCATGGTTTATTATTGATGCATGAAATGCTTCATTGGGCTGCATTAGCTCGTTTACCAATTGTTATGTGTAATATAAATCGGGTTGTTGGTCCAGGCTGGAATATATGGTCAGATGAAAATGATAGTATAAGTCAACGTGATACTGGTTGGATTCAGTTTTATTGTAGTAGCAATCAAGAAATTTTTGATACTGTTATTCAATCATTTAAACTTGCAGAGGATGAAAAAATTCAATTACCAGTAATGATAAGCTATAATGCATTTATTTTGTCTCATACCAGCATGCCAGTTTATGTTCCAGATCAAAAAGATGTAGATGGCTTTCTTCCAAAACGTAAACCAATGTGGAAGCTTGATATTGATAATCCAATTACTTTTGGAAATATTATCCTACCTGCAGAATATGAAAAAGTTAGAAAAGATATGCAAAATTCTCAAGAATATTCTAAAAAATTGATTCCTGAAATATCAAAAGATTGGAAGAAGAGATTTGGACGTTTTCATGGTGACTTAATTGAATATTACAAATGTGATGATGCAGAATATATTCTTCTTTCAATGGGTGCAATAGGAGCTGAAAGTAAAGTTGCAATTGATAATCTCAGAAAAGAAGGTTATAAAATAGGTCTTGCACGAGTAAGAGTTTTTAGACCATTTCCACAAGAAGAAATCATTGAAATGAGTAATAAAGCTGATTTAATAACTATTGATCGTAATATATCTATTGGTATGGAAGGTGCTTTATTTACTGAAGTAAAAGCATCGCTATATGGGAAATCTGATATTAAAGTAAATGGTTATATTGCAGGTCTCGGTGGAAAAGATGTACCATTCAGCGATATTGAAAAAATGTGTAAAAAGGTCATAAATAAAAAAGCTAAACACTTGGAATGGTTTGGTCTTGAGG
>CAZVNH010000005.1:0-19101 GCA_964628575.1 uncultured Thermoplasmatales archaeon
GGATAAGAATTATGAATACAGGAGTGAATATTTTTTGTAAATCAAAAGCAGGTCAGTTTTTATTAACTAAAAAACCATTTTGCGATGTTGATGGAAAAAATAGATATGAACTTCAATGGGGAAACTATGTTTTTGTTCCATTAACACCAAATATGCAACATCAAATAATTGTGAAATTCCCCTATTTGGGTAGGGATTGTTGCCCAGGAGATATTTTGGTACAACTCAAACCTGGAGAGATCCAATCATTTACATATCGTGTTCCAACAATGGTAACATCAAAAGGAAAAATCGAATTTACAGGAAGTCAAATAGATACTTCATCCACAATTAAAAAGACTATTGACAGAAATAAAATCAAATGCCCAAACTGTGGGGAATTAAATAATCAAGAAAATAAATTTTGTCTTTACTGTGGGTCATCAATAAAAATAAAAGAACAAGATAAACAAAAAGAGAAAAAAAAGGAAGAACAAACAAAATGTCCAAACTGTGGTGACGAAATATATGAAGGAGCCTTATTCTGCATGAGCTGTGGGGTTAAACTAACAAAATCTAAAAAAATGATGCCTAAACAGGAGACGGAAACAACTTCAAAAAATAAATCAGTAGAAACTAAAAAAAAGCCACAAAAACAAGAACAAACCACACATAATAAAGAAACAAATGCCATCATACAAAGTAATAAAAAAGTTCAGAGTAAACAGTTTAATAACACACCGCAACAAGAGCAAACAAAACAACAACCACCTCAAACTGTAAAAGATAATCAAGAAATTAACCAGAAACGACAATATCAACAAATCCCACAAAGTCCACAAGCTCAACAAAATATTCAACTCTTAGGAAGACAGTTATATATTCAATGTCAATCAGATTGGACTCTGGAAAATCTAATGTTATATATTAAGTCCTTCTGTCAAGCATATGCTGGAGGATTAACTATAATTGATATGGGACCGAATATGATACAAGCAAGTCATAATTTTGGTGGTATTGCTGGAGAATATAAGGCAATAATAAAAATAGACACTGATCCTAATGGAAACAAAATTGTTATAGTTGATCATGCAGAAGGAAGAATGATGAGAAAAAAATATGTTGAAATATACTGGAATAACTTACATGAAGGTTTAACAAAGTTATTTACAACCCCCTTTTCAAACTTCCAATCTTAACTATTTTTTAACATATTTTGTTAAGTATTAGATAAATATAAAAAGCATATTAATAATTTATAGATAAATACTAAATTTTCTTGTGACTTTACTAAAGATTTTTAAAATTTATATTAGTTATAATATCTATTTTTATTATTTAAAAAAGGAAAAATATTTTTTAATTTCCTTCATTTATGGTTTGATATGGATTAAATGCTGGATCACCATATAATATAAACTCATGTAATGCAACATATTTTTTACTAAGATCTCTTGAACCTTGATCCTCGTTGTAAAAAGTTTGTTTAGTAAATGATTCAACAATTTCATCAACAACACTATTTCCACTTGCAAAATTTAGAGGAGGGGTCCATAAAAAGGTAGTATTTGCATCCTTTTCCATATAAAGATTCCTTGCATTTCTATAGGCAAGACCAACTGTTGCATCGTTTTCAATAAGATCAATTATTAAATCTTCTGCAATAACTGCTCCAAAATGGGCATCAGGATATTCATCTTTCAGTTTAAGATCAATTATTGCCTTTAATAAACCTAATATACCAATTCCTATTCCATCCTTAAACGGTCTTGGAGGAAGATATCCTGGATCCGCTGTAAACCGTGAAGCACCTATATATGTATTGACACCTGCATGAATATATGCCTGAGATAAAGCATTTTCTGGTATTAATCCATCTGTTCTGCCTGTAATACAACTCTCTACAAAAATAACTGAAGGACCAAATTCCATATCGTTAACTGTTCTAATGCAGTATGAACCCTTCGATGATAATTCAGTTCTTGAACCAAAACCAAATCTTGAAAATGTAGAAAATCCTGGAAAACCTCTTGAATCAATAAAAACGTCGCCATGCTCATATAGATTGTAGGATCCATGCGCGAAAGTAAAAATCAGGTTGCTGTTTAATTGATCCTCTCCACCTGTTACTTTTTTATTACTATCTAGAAAATAAATAAATCCTTTAGGAAATAATAATTTGTTTAGAAAACCTGCATCCTTTATTTTTTGAAGGTCTTCTCTACTGAATCCTTCTACTTGGGATTGAAGCCAAAATGTTCCTTTTGTGTTTGCATATCCATCTTTCATTTTGTTTTCAAGTCTCATATTAATAAATTCTGATTCACCGGTTGGAAACTTAGTTGGTTCACTATGATCACTCGAAGATTTCATTTGTTGCAATTTTGTAATTATCGGTAGATTTTGAAACTCAAGTCCACAACCAGTTTGAACTAAAGCATTATCTTTCCAATTCTCGTTTTCCATATTTTTAAGAATTAAATCATAGAAAATGGTTCGAGCAATAAGAGCACTACAATCTTGAATATCCCAACCAGATATCCTTCCAACTATATTTTCTTGTTCAGGCCAATATGTTTCTGTATTATTTTCAGGGTCATTATAATTAACATCAATATCTCCATAAACAAAATCGCTAGCTGTTCCAAAACCAGTCATATATGCTTTATCAGTTGGTTCACCATCAGGATTCTGGTAAAAAAACATAGGAATCATAGTTGGATCTCCAACCAAAGCAATATACACTGGATTATTATAATAAAAATTACGTAATTCAGTCATATCATTAACTGATATTTCTGCTTGATTAGCTAAAAAATTATTTAGCTCATCATGTATCTCTAAAGTATGCTGATTTGATGGTTCAAGTAAGTCTGGATTTGTACCTGGTTGAGTAACACCAGGACATGTATGACCATTATAAAGAACATGATCATCTGCTACAAAGGCATACTCAGGTTTTGCAAAAACAACTCCCTTATGAAATGCAGTAATATATGGAGCAATCGAAGAAAGCTGATCCATTAATGGATCAATTGGGCTATCAAGTTGCTCAACTGTGACATGAATACTATATCTACCCTTAACATCTGAAAACCATTGTCCAAATATCATGATTGTATATTCACCATATGTATCATATACGGTTACTTCGTAGTGTATTTTATCTTCCAAGATATTTCCTTCTGAATCACGGACAGAAATTCCCCCCATAGTCCCACCATATGTGTATCTTGGACCAGCAGGGCTTGCGAGAATAAAAGTTAACTTATCTCCAAGACTTTGAACATTTTCGGAATCTAAATTATTAATATCTATATTTATTCTTGCATATTTATATCCTTCAGGAACTGTAAATTTATGGCTAGCTTGTGTATCGCTTAAAAGACCGCTAATTGCTTGAGATGGAAGAGCAAGAGCTGATGATATTTCACCACTAAAATAATAATTAACTGTGTTTAATATTTCTGGATTACGGATATCAAGAGGATTAGTAAGAGTTATATAGTTAGTTTTTTCATTAAAAATATCATTTATTTTAGTAGCAGTTAGATCAATTATTTGATCAACTGTTTCAAGATAAGTACTATCATAATCTTTTCCATCAAGATCACCGCAGATATATAAATATTCAACACCAAGGTTGTCTAAGACATCTTTCACCTCTAAATCAATTTCATTTGTTACAATAACAGGTATATTTAGATAGGATGCAATAGGAACTGCTGCAACACCAAGATTATAACCATGCTCGTCATCTTTTAAGATTAATGCTCCGTCGCTTTCATCCCAAATTGTAGCAGCGATTAAACTAGCCTCTTTTGGTGTATAAATATCACTTATTACAAAATCAGCAATTATCTGAATTTGCTCTTGTTCTACACGAATAATTGATGATGATGGATTATTAAAGTTTTTTATATATAAAGGAATAACTGTTTGTTCACCTAACTCATTATAATGAACTGCAATTGGTGTTGCAATCAATGCATAGAATGGATTTGAATCACTGATTGCTACTGCCTTTGGATAATCTATTGATAAAACATTGTTTTGAATATAGTCATCATTAGTTGTATCACTTACTTTTGCTAAAGTTGATAAATTACTTCCAATAAATAAAAATATTGCAAATAGTAAAATAAGATTTTTATTTACCCCATTCATAATAAACACCGTTTAGTATATTATAACTATCTGATTATTTAAATATTATGTTATTATTATAACTATTTTAACTATATATCAAAATTAAATAAAGAAAATATTTTGAGATTTATTTTTATCCATTTATTGGCTCATATGGATTAAAAGCTGGGTCCCCGAGTAGGTTAATTTGATATATTGTTGAATATTTTTCAACCGGATATCTTGCGTCACTTCCTGCTGATTCCTGCATTCCACTTAAAATATCTTCTGTTAAATCTTCTGGCAGACTACTTAAGATTGATAATGGCGGCGTCCATCTAAATGTTTCATCAAACTGTGCAGGTAAGAACATATTCTTAGCTTCCATTAGTGCAGTTCCAATATCTTTATCCTTAAATAACTTCTTTGATGTTTCTTCAAAGATATATTGATTAAAATAGACTGGTGGATATATGCCCTTTCGAGCATTTAATGCCGCTTTTATATATGCAACTATTCCAAATCCAACTCCATCTCTAAAATCTGGTCGTGGCTCAAGTGCACCATAAAAAGCAGATAGTGTTGTTGGAGAAATATACGCGTTAACTCCAGCATGAAGATAAGAATTTGCCAGTGTATTAGTTGGATGTATCCCATCTATCTTTCCCGATCCGCATCCTTCTACAAACATTACAGATGGACCCATATCCATATTAGATACATCACGTACAGAATATGATCCAAGTTGATCAAGTGGCGATCTAAATGTAAGTCCTGGAAGGGGTAAATATCGAGCTAAAATCTCATAAATAACTCTAGGCCCTCCTAAAGAATACATCATTATGTCACCATGTTCCATCTGGAACCATATAGCATGTTGATCGCAAATTATTAAGTTGCTGTTTTCTTGTAACTCTTCACCATTTACACCAGATCCATCATTGAATAATGTTTCAGCCCACCATTTTAAATCAAAAAGTGAGTTAATATTTTCATATCCTTGTCTGATTTTTACCGCAAGTATCGGGAAAAATAAGAAGTTAAGTAGTCCATCTGTTTTGATCTCCCATAATGCTTCATTGCTATAACCAACTCTCTGCGATTGTCCTCGTTCAGTTGTTGTTACGACAAAATCTCCTTGTTCAAGGTTTTTTTGTATTCTTTGTACAAGGAATTTCTTTTCACCGCTTGGAAACTTCATAGGATCATGTTTACCAAGTTTCTCTTGAATCCAAGTAAGTATTGGAAGTTTTTGTACTTCTGTTCCAGCTCCTGTCATAACAAGGGCATTTTCCTTCCATGTTTCATCTTTACTTTCAATTACTTCATTATAAAACAATGTTCGAAGGATAAGAGCATTTGCATCTTGAACATCATATCCAGTTATTCGACCTACTATATTTTCAAGCTCTGGGAATTCAGAGTATAAATCATTTTCTAAGTCATTCGTATTATACTGTCTTAAAGAGTATAATTCAGGATCAATATTTCCATAGATATAATCACTAGGGCAGTTTGTACCATATACGCCCTTAAATGATTTTGAAAAAGGATCACTATGAGGACTTCTATAATAATAATGAGGTATCATTGTTGTATCTCCAAGAAGAGCTACATAGAATGGATCATGTTTACAATTTTTTGTTAACGCTTTAATATTTGAATTATTAATGCATCTTATATTAAACATTAAATTGTTTAATGGAATATGTACATTTTCATAAACATGCTGATTAATAACAGGTATTAGACTTGGATTATACAATACTTGAGTGTTACCAGGAATTGTTCTTTCGTTATATTTTACATCGTCATCTGCTACAAAGGCAAAATCTGAATCTGCAAAAACAATTCCTTCTCGAGCTGCAGATAGATAGGGCGCCATAGATGACAGTTTACCCATAAATGGATAATAAGGATTCTCAAGATTTTCAACAGTAACCATTACTTCAAATTCAGCTGAATCAACTGTAAGAAATGAAGAAGATATCCGAATTGAATATTCTTCTCCTCCACAATCATAAACAACTGTTTCAAAATGAAGTCTATCATATTCAATATTTCCTTGTGCATCTCTTTTGGCAGGACTTGCCACTGTTTTTATATATCCTGTTAAATTTCCCCCAATTACTAAACTATCACCAAACTTTTCTATGAATTCTGGGTCTTCATGGTTGATAATATCAAGTTTAACAAGTGCATATTTGTAATCTTTAGGAATTGTAAAACTATAAGATTTCTTTTCACTTTTAATTGACTCAATAATATTAGATGGAAATATATTTCCTGATCCTACACTACCTTTTTCTTTCAGAACGGTTTCACTTGCTAAAATTTCTGGGGAAAATGCATCACGTGGATTTGTTATCGTAATATATTTTACATCATGATTAAGTCTTTCTCTTACTATTTTAATAGTATCATTAACAATTTCATTAGTGTCAATATATTTTTTTACATATGTACCATAATCCTCAAGATCACCACAAACAAGAGAATACTCAACGCCTAGATTATCCAAAACATCTTTTACATCCTGATCGATTTCATCTGTAACTATAACAGGAATACTTAGATATGATGCAATAGGTACCGCAACAACTCCAAGTTCATAGCCCATAGTATCATTTTTTATAAGAACAACTGCTGAGCTACTATTCCAATATTTTTTAACTAAATTAAGTGAAAAATCTTTTTCAGTTTTTGTTTCATCAGTAAAATTTTCAGATTCGACACCGATTTGTCCTTCAACTTTTAAAACTGCACTAGATGGTTCATTCTTATTTTTTATATACATTGGGATTATGTGTTGTATTCCATTCTTACAATAATTAATTGCAATTGGTGTAGCTGAGAGAGCATAAAATGGATTACTGTCAGATATTGTTATTGCATCAGGCGGGTTTGATAGTTTACCTGTTATACCAATAAGATCATCTATACTTAAATCTTTTTTTTCTAATTCTTCTGATTCCCAATAATATACACCAATTGAAGCAAGTATAAGAATAATAACTCCAAAAATAACAATTAATTTATCATTCTTTTTCAATTTTATCCCCCAATACAAATAATATTAATTACGTACTATATTTGGGTCGTTCTATTTAATAGTTTGCATTATAATTAATATCTTTTATATAATTTAATAATTAAAAGTTTACAATTATAAATAGTAATAAAAGATAAAAAAAGATATTTAATATTATAAACAATAGTTTTAATAAGAGATTTTATATTAACCAAAAAAACTGGAGAGAATAACTATGGCTGAAAACGGATTAACTCCCCAACTAAAAGATCAGATAAATAGACTTCAAGAAATGAGAATGCAACTACAAATGATAATACAACAACGACAACAAATTGAAATCAGACTAAAAGAAATTGAAGAAGCACTTGAGGAACTCGAAAAAACAGATGATAAAACTGTTATCTATAAAAGCATTGGATCACTTCTTATTAAAACAAAAGGAAAATCTGAAATAAAAAAGGAATTAACAGGTAATAAAGAATCATTATCTCTAAGAAAAAATACACTGGATAAACAAGAAGGAAGAGCTAAAGAAAAACTTAATGAACTTCAAAGTAAGGTTCAAAATGCATTAAATACATCAACATAGATAAAAAAATGATTTGATATAATATGTTTGAGAAAAAATATTTTTCTGCTCATAATGATTTCAAAACTGGAATTTTATTTAAATTTACAATAGTAATAGGATTGATTCTATTAGTAATATTTATTGTTTTAAGGATTACTTCATTTGTAGTAAATGAAAAAGATATCTTATACTCTTTATCCAATTCTAAATATGTTGATATAATTGGTGCATTTGCAATTCTATTAATATTTTTATCTCTTGTTCTTTTTTTCTTTAATAGACAGTTTATTAAACTTTCAGATATTGCTGATGAAATTGAAAATAGTGAAGAATTAAAAGATATAGATTAAAAAATTAATTCTATTATTCTCCAAAACGTCTTTGTCGTCGCTGTACTGTTCTGATTGCTTTTAAAAAATCACTTTTTTGGAATGCGGGCCAATATACATCTGAAAAATATAGTTCAGAGTATGCAAGTTGCCACAATAAAAAATTAGATATTCTTTCTTCACCAGATGTTCTTAATATTAGATCAGGATCAGGTATTCCATTAGTATACATATATTTAGAAACCAAAGACTCCTTTATTTCCGAAATATCAATTTTATCATCTTTGACATCTTTAGCGATTTTTTGTATTGCTTGTAATATTTCCTCTCTACCACCATATGCCAAGGCTATATTAAATGAATAATCATCATAATCCTTTGTTAAATTCATAATGTTATTTGCAGAATCTTTAATATCCTGAGGAAGAGAATCAATATGACCAATAACTCTAACCTTTACTTTATTTTTATGAATTCTTGAATCTTCTGAAGCCTTATCAAGCTCTGATTTACATAGATCCATAAGTGTTTTTACCTCAATTGTTCCTCTCTTAAAATTCTCTGTAGAAAATGCGTAAACAGTAAGATTTTTTATACCAAGTTCAAAACACCATTCAAGAACGTCTTTTATTTTTTCTTTCCCAAGTTGATGACCTGCATCTGGATTTAAACCAACTTCTTGTGCAAATCTTCTATTACCATCCATAATAATTGCTACATGCTCTGGCATCTTATTTTGTTTGGTTTCTTCTATTAATTTTATATCCTTAAATGCTCTTATTTTATTACTGAAAAAGTTATAGATATTTGATTCATATATCATAGTTGCGAGTTTTCTTAATAGACTACTGTGTAATGCATAGTCTTCAATTTGGACAAGTTTTTTTCCAGCAAAGGCTCTTATAGATGGGCGCTTCTTGGAAATTTTTTACCCCCCTCGTGTATACAAATATCTGTTCTAATATTTATATTTTAAGATAAGATATTTATTTTTATAAAAACGTATTTTTTAACATTTGTTTCATTTTAATTTTGGTTAGTAAAAAAATAAACAAAGAAATATTGAAATATTATTTTTTATTATCTTTGACAAATTTTTTTATTTCTTCAATATTATCAACAATTAATTGTGCTTTTCTTAATCCAAATCGAAATGGATATGCATCGTTTTCATCTCTTTTTATCACAATTACAGGATTTCCATTATAATCTTCATGTTCTACAGGCATTATAAGCCCTCCTTTTCCTCTATTATATATATTATTAATAAATATACTAAATAGTTTTATTATTAATTATATTATTGTTATTAATTATTAATAAATGTATCTATTAATTATTAATATATTAGGAAATAAGACTTGCAAAGTATTTATATAAGGAGAATATATTCGGACTTCCTACATTAAAAGGGTGATATTCTGGGAAATATAAGACAAACCTTCATAAAAAATATTGCAATTGATCTTACTAAAAAATATCCTAATCAATTTAAACATGATGATTTTCAGCACAATAAAACTAAGGTTGCTGAATTAAGTGATGTAGGTAGTAAACTTCTTAGAAATCGTATAGCTGGATATATTACTCGTTATCTTGCTTCCCAGAATAAAGAAAAACCAAGTCAACTTATTTCTGAGTAATAACCTAAAATTTATTTTTAGGGAGGCGTATAATCATTTGGGTGAATTTATAGATAATATCCAACAAGCAATATCTGATTTAAAAAATGGTAAGTTTATTCTTATATTTGATGATGTAAAAAGAGAAGGAGAAACTGATTTAGTTATTGCATCAGAATTTGCCACTCCTGAATCTATCAGAACGATGAGAAAAGATGGAGGAGGATTAATCTTTTTAATGACATCAAAACAGGTTGCAGATAAACTTAAACTTCCATTTCTTGCTGATATGTATTCACGTATTGATGATAAATACCCAGTATTAAAAGCACTTGTTCCAAATGATATCCCATATGATTCAAAATCTTCATTTTCACTTTATATTAATCATAGAGAAACATTTACCGGTATCACAGATATAGATAGAAGTTTAACAATGAAAAATTTCGCTGAAATAATTAAAAAAACACAGAATTTAAATGACGGTTATGCAATGGAAGCTTTTGGAAAAGAGTTTAGGTCACCAGGTCATGTACCAATATGTGTTGCAGCAGAAAATCTACTTGATGAAAGAAAGGGACACACAGAACTAGTAATATCAATGATGGAAATGGCAGGGCTAACACCTGCTGGAAGCGGTTGCGAAATAATGGGAGATAATGGTAAAGCATTATCAAAAGAAAAAGTAAAAGAGTACGCAAAAAAAAATAATCTTGCATTTATTGAAGGGAAAGATATTATTAAAGCGTGGAAGAAATGGTCAAAGTAATGGCAACAGGGACATTTGATCTTCTTCATCTTGGTCATATATACTATCTTAAAGAAGCAAAAAAATTAGGAGATACTCTTTCAGTTGTTGTTGCAACAGATTCAACGGTTCGTAGGTTAAAACATGAACCTGTAAATCAGGAAAATATTCGACTAGATCTAATTAAGGAATTAAAGATTGTTGATGAGGCATATCTCGGCTATGAAGATGATATGTATGAAATAGTGAAAGAAATAAATCCTGATATTATCACTCTAGGATTCGATCAAATCCATGAAATAAAAAACATAGAATCAGAACTTAAAAAAAGAAATATTAAAGCAAAAGTTGTAAGACTATCAGAATTTAAAGGTGGAAGTGATCTAGAAGGTACCAGAAAAATTATTGGAAAAATAATATCTGCATATGAATTTCAAAAAAATATGGAGCGTATTGAGAAAAAATGAAAATAATAGGTATTGCTGATACAACATTTGCTAGATTTGATATGGGCGCATCAGCAATAGATGAATTAGAATCTACTGTTACTGGTTTTAAAATAATTCACTATACTGTTCCAGGAATAAAGGATTTACCTGTTGCATGTAAAAAACTCTTTGAAGAACAAAATTGTGATATTATAATTGCACTTGGTATGCCTGGATCAAAACCAATAGACAAACAATGTGCCCATGAGGCAAGTCAAGGTCTTATTCACACACAGTTAATGTGTAACAAGCATATTCTTGAGGTTTTTGTTCATGAGGATGAAGCAGAAGATGAAAAAGAGCTTGCATGGCTAGCAGATATGCGTGCACGTGAACATGCATTAAATTGTTATTATTTACTTTTTAATCCTGAAAAGCTAACAAAAAAAGCGGGTAAAGGTCTTCGTGAAGGTTTTAGAGACGCAGGATCAATAAGGATGTGATAAAAAATGGTTAAAGAAGAAAAAATGAGGATTGGAGCTGCTGTTTCAGAGTTTAATTATGATATTACTATGATGATGCTAGAACGAGCACAAGAACATGCAAATTTTTTAGATGCAGAAATAACTCAAATTGTAAAGGTTCCAGGTGTATTTGATATGGGACTAGCAATTAAAAAACTGCTTCAAAGAAAAGATATAGATGGTGTTATAGCACTTGGAGCAGTTATAGAAGGAGAAACAGAGCATGATGAATTAGTAATACAACATGCTGCTCGTAAAATAGCTGATTTATCAATTGAATATGATAAACCAGTTGGTCTTGGAATATCTGGACCTGGAATGACAAGACTACAAGCAGAAGAGCGTATAGAGCGAGCTAAAGCAGCAGTTGAAGCAGTTGTAAAGCTTCACCGAAGATTAAATCTTTGAATTAACCAAGAAATATTCCATTTAATTCATAATTCTACTCAATAATTTCAATATTTTTTGGTCAATATATTAAAAAAATTAACAATTATTCTTTTTTTGAACAATATCTAAATCGATACTTTTAAATTATTTAAGTACAAAATAGTATAACAAAGAAGTGGGAATAGGGGGTATAACTAAAAAAAATAAGATTAATGTAAAGATATATATAAAATATTATACCACAGATATAGTTATATTTTAATAACCAATAAATTAATTGGATTATAATAAACTTAGATGAAGAAAATGATTCGGCTAATATTTACAAAAAATCGCTTATTGACGTAAGATTTAGACAAAAAGTATATAAATATATAATGATTAACAATTGTTAATTATGAGGGTTTAATTGGGTATTCAAATTTACAAACAATTTCTTTCCTCTTCTCTTCCCCACCCAAAATTATCCCTCATATCTTCCCACACTTAATAAAATTTAAAACAAAGAAAAAAATCATTTTTAATTATATAAGATGATTTAATTAACAATCGTTAATTTTATATATTTCTAATTATATTATCCTATATATGCAAAAAACACCATGTGAACTCTTAAAATGGCAAGGTTTACCAATTATTAGAAAAGAACTTGTTAAAAGTATGATTAGAAACCACGATATGACTCAAAAGGAAATAGCAGAGAGAATGGGACTTACCCCAGCTGCTGTATGCCAATACCTATCAAAGAAACGTAGTAAAATGAGCATCATAGATAAATCAATAGTTAATGAGATAGACATTTCTGCTGAAAATATAATAAAAAATGGAGAATCATGTATTACTTATGAAATCTGCAGAATATGCAAAATATTAAAAGATCATAATATACTTTCATTTAGTAACTTAGAATAATAATCACGAATATCATTGTAAATAATAAATTAAGAATATTATTAAATATTAATAAAACTCAAGTTGAATAATTTTTCCCTCGTTTACTGCTAGTTCATAATCATAATACCTGTTACAAATTGGGCACCATAGATATTCTGAATTTGGACTGATAATCAATTCTTCCTGGCAAAACTTACATAGATATGTCATTTTTCTCACTATATTTGAAGATATACATATAATTTCTAATATAAAAACTTTATATTAAAATAATAGATCGGGATAAACTATTAAATCTCTAAATTACAAGATAACACTTTGATATATCATCAAAAGTAATTCATAATTATTTAAAATAATCAAGTAATCCTTCTTTTATTAATCTCTTTTTAACAAGAGGATATAGTTTTATTTCCTCTTCCTCTATCATTATTTTTCCAAGACCAATCTGATCTAATTTTTTATAAAGTTGTTGTTTATTATATCTATTAGTAGAGACAATTGCGATATTAAAACTAATATTACTATCTCTTAAATATTCCAATGATTTCAATTGATATTGAAAGCCAGTTTCTGCACCTGTTAATAGTGTAAACTCTTCTGAATTACATCCTTTAAGACAAACTCTAATATGTAAATTTTTAAACCTTGATAAATCCTTGATATAATCAGGATCAGCTCCTAATAAAATACCATTCGTTTCTAAAATAAAAATAGTATTATTGTTTATATTTTCTAGAATCTTGATTAGATGAGTTTTACCTATTGTAGGCTCTCCACCAGAAATTCGTATCTGATTATAATTTTTTTCTTGAGCAATTTTTAATAACTTATATGTAACTTCTTCAGGGGAAACAAAATCTCCAGAACCTTTTGGATTCCATACACTGTTACTAGACCAACAAAATTTACACCGTAGATTACATCCAACTGTATCAGCTGTCGCTATTCCACCATAAAAACCTGTTGCACGGAATCTGTAATATTTTTTCAGATTTTTATTAGTAACAATTTGTTCAATTCTCCTGGAAAGCTCGATTGGATCATACATATTATATTAAACATATCAAATATTGAATAATAATATTTTTTATGTTGAGAGCATATAGAAAAAATTTAAAGATTAATATCTATCTTTTATCCTTGGATGATTTGTTATATCTTTTTTTATTTTTCTTTATTTAATGATTTAAAAAGAGAGGGTAGATGAATAGTATAAGTTCCATCTTTTTGAATTATTATTGGTTCTTCTTCGAGTAAACCTTTAATATCAATTTTGTAACTCCCTGAGCGCTCAATATCAATAGTCTCAGGTCTATCTGATTTGTCAACTTGTGATTTAACTTTTTCGATTTCAGAAAATCTATACTCATCATCTGTTAATATTTTAATATCTTCTTTTTTATCGATATCAAGTTTATTTTTTTTAGAAAGATGTTTTTCAAATGCTTTTTTTACATCTTTAGGTTTTATATTTACCCAATCTCCAGATTTTATAACATCCTTTCCTGATTCAGAGCCCATCAATTCCATTATGGCTGTATTAATATCCTGACCTACTTCTTTTGTAATTTTCTCTCTTTGTTTTTCATCTAATGGTTCTTTTGTAAAAAAGAAGCGATTGCCTCCACATTCAGAGCATCCTTTTAGAAGCTGCGCTGAACCTTCATCGAATATTCTCCCACATTTAAGACATTGATGAGGCATTATTTTGCTCCTCTTCCAGGAATAATTCTTGTTTGAATCATATCATTATCCTTTTTTACCATCTGTAAAAGATCAGCAGGTCCTATGAGTGTCATTCGTGGTTTTTTTACCATTCCAAAGAGTTTTTGCATTAATGTTGGTTGATCTTGACCATAACCTTCCATTTCAACTCCAATAAAAGTATCCTGCTCGATTTCCTTCATTGTTTTTTCTATTAAACCTGTTTGCTCTACTGGAGTAAGACCTTGTTCAAGAACAAGTATCTTTCCATTTTTAACTTCTTTAATTATAAATTTTAGTTTTTCTTCTGTTGATAATCCTCCAAGTTTTTGACGTGATATGAGATTAAAAGCAATGCCGTTTTCTTTTTTCTTCATAATTGTTACCTCCTCTTTTTCTTCCTACTGAAATGTTTAACCATGGTTGAGTAAAGACTATCAGCATTATATCCGGTTAGTGCACTTATCGGAACTACCGGATGCTGTGGGAAAGCAGATTTAAGAGTCGCAGGACTAGATTCTTCCATATCGATTTTATTTGCAGCAATAAGTACAGGGAGGCTTCTTGCCTCAAGATTACCAAGAATTGTAACATTTACCTGTGTGAACGGATCCTGTGTTGAATCCATAACAAGTAAAACACCGTCAATATTTTCGAGCCATTTGATTGATTCAATAACTCCCTCAGTTGCCTCTTTTGCACGACTTTTTGCCTCTTCTTTAGAAAGTCCCCAAGTATTCATAAATTCCCTAAAATCAACTTTTGTAGAAATACCAGGAGTATCAACAATATCCATTGCAAGTGAAGAACTTCCATTTTCTACTCTAACATCTTTTTTCCATTTAGCACGCCTTGTCTCATGAGGTATTTCAGAAACACTTCCCATAATATCACCTGTCCAATCACGAAGAATACGATTTGCCAGAGTAGTTTTTCCTACATTTGGTGGACCGTAAATACCAATTTTTGCATGCTTTTTTCCAAAAATTTTCTGAAGCATTGACGATAAATTAAATTTTCTAAATAGACCCATCTATTCATCCCTCCTAGCAACTAGGTTGAGTGCAAAAAAGGTATATCAATTATAGTTTATTAGGTTAATGGTATAAAATTAAAATAAATTAGATAAAATGATAAATGAATTAAATGTTTTTTTAAATAATTAATTTAATTTTTATGACAATCCTTATATATCTTCAATCTCATTCATTTTGTCCTAACTAACAAGATTGGGAGGCAGGATGATGACTGAGGAAAATAATGTTGAAGGAAATTATGAGAATTTAGATTCACTTAAAAATAGGTTGATTGCTGTAACTAGTGAAATCGATTCAATAAAAGATTCTTTTACAAAAAGTACTGAAGAGCTTGCAAGAATACAGCAGATGTTAAATGTCGGTCATATTGATGAAATAACTGGTGTTATGGAAAAATATGAAAGCAGAGTAGCATCGATGGAAAAGGAAAAAATTGAAGCAGTAGAAGGTGCTAGAAAATATAGTGAGGAATTAGAAAAAGAAAAGGAAAGACTCATTAAACTCTGGGATGCATATAAAAATCAAGAAGAGGAGCTATCATCAACTGAGAAAAAATTAACAGAATATGAGGAAAAAATAAAAACATTTGAAGCAGAAAAAAGCCAACTTGAGGAAGATTATAATGCAAGAATTCAAACCTTAGAAATGAGATTAAAAGAAAATGAAGAAAAGGCAAATAGGTTTGATGAATTCCAAAATAAATACGAAGAATTTGATCAGATAAGAAATCAGTTAGATCAAGAAATTCATGAACTTAAACAAGATAGTACAAATAAAGAAAACGAAATAAGCTATCTAAATAAAAAAATCAATGAAATGAAAGAAATGGAGCAATATGTAGAATACAAAGAGAAATTTGAAGAAATAAACGCTGAATACGAAAAAGAAAAAGAGAGACTTACAAAACTTTATCAGCTTTACGAGGAAACAGATTCAGAATGTAAAAGACTTAAAACAGAAAATCAAAACTGGCAAAATTGGTATAACGGTAAAATGCAGATGTTCAACCAACTATTTTCAAGTGCTCCACCAGGACCATCAGATACAGCAACACCTCAACCAACAGAGATACCACCTGATAATCCTATAGAAAAACCTGATAAAAGAACTAAACAAAAAAGAAGAATTAAATTCAGGAAATAAAACAATTTTTTATCTACTTTTTTTATTCTAACTTAATAGAGCTTACTCCATTTTCATTTTCAAAAACATGAATAATATTTTCCATTTCATTTTTAACATCATCAACATGAGTAATTAAAAAAATCTGTCTAAATTTAGCTGATAATCCATTTAATGCTTTCATAATATTTTGACGTCTATAAACATCCTGAGAACCAAATATCTCATCAAGAATAATAAAATTAAAAACTCCACCAGCACGCTCGGTTATTACCTCAGAAATTGCTAGTCTTAAACAAAGATTTGCAAGATCTTCTTCTCCACCAGAAAAACGCTCAATACTATATTTTTCACCATTATCATAAATTAATAATTCATAATTTTCATCAAGTTCAACTTCTAAATATTTTCCATCAGTCAATCTTGAAAAAAAATCAGATGAGTATGATGATAATGTAGGTCTGATACGAGAAATTATATATGTACGAAAATCAGTAAAAATATCTCCAAGTATACCAATATATTTAACAGCATTTTTTTCTTCCTTGATCTGCTTTTTTAATTGATCTATTTCATTGATTTTTTCTTGATAGTTCTTTATCTCCTGAGATATTAATCTATTCTCTCCTTCCATCTTTTCAAGAGATATATTCATTTCAGAAAATTCATCTTTTTTAATATTATAAATATCAAGAGATTTCTTATATTTACTATATGATATCTCAATTTGTTTTTTAATTAAATCAAAATCTTTCTCATTAAATACAACAGGTCCAATCTCTTTTAACAACTTTTCTTTATTATTAATTTCATTTTTTTCTTTTTTTATTTCTTCAATAATTAGATTAATCTTTGTATCGATTTTATCTTTTTCCCGTAAATTATTTTGTAAATAATTACTTTTTTTCTCAAGTGCTATTTTCTCTCTTTGTATCTTATCTTTTTCTTGTTCATGTTGTTTTATTTCTTTTTGATATTTTTCAATTTCTTTTTCTTTTAAAGAAATATCTTTTTCAAATTTTTTTAAAAGAACATTATATTGCTCAGAAAGAACTCTTTCACATGTTGGACATTCTGCATTTGGTCCAATTTTTGTAATCTTTTGTTTTTTCTGATTAACTTCCTGAATGTCTATTTGTATTCTATTTTTCAAAGTTTTTCTCTGTTCAATTGTTTTTAAATTTTTTTCCAATAGTCCATTATTTTGTTTAATTCTTTTTTCGTTTTTTTTAATTTCTTCTTCTATTACTTTATATCCTTCAATCTTTTTTTGTTGTTGTAATAGTATTTTTTCTCGTTCACTAATTTTTTGTTTTATTTGTTTGATTTCTTCTGTTAGTTTTTGCTTTTGTTCATATTTTGTTTTTTTTTCTATAATTTTTTCTTTTTTTTGGTTTTCTTTTTCAAATTCTTTTAAATTATTTTTATAACTGTTTTCTAGATTTTTTAATTCTATTTTATTTTTTTTCAGTAATTCTTTTGATTTTTTAATTTTGTTTTGAATTTCTTGTTTATTTTTTTCTTGTTTTTTTATTTTTTCTAAAAGGATTTGTTTTTTATCTTTTCCTTGTTCATCTGTTAATTCCTGGGTAAATTTTTCGATCATTGTTTCTTTTTGTCTTTTATCAGATCTTACTTCTTTTATTACATCATCAAGGGCATCTATACCTAGCATCTTTAATATTAATGGCCTTCTTTCACTTGTATTCATTGATGAAAGTGCATTAAGTTCTTTTTGTTTGGCAAATATGCTTGTAAAAAAACTTTTAAAATCCATTCCCAGTTTTTTCTGAATGAATCTTGTTACAGTATCAGCACTTGTAGCTCCGATTTTTCCGTTTATTGTTGCTGTTGCAGAAGTTGTTTGACTTTTACCTCTCATTTCTCTTACTATTCTATAGTTATCCTCTTCAAAAACAAATTCTAATTCTACCCTGCATGGTTCATTTTTTAATACACTCTGTGTTTTAATCTGATCAGAACTTGTTCTTGCAGCAACTGATCCATATAAAACCCAAGCTATTGCTTCAAAAATTGTGCTTTTTCCGACACCATTAAGGCCTATTATACCTGTTACTCCATCTGGAAAGTCAATTGTTATATTTTTGAATTTTCTAAAATTTTTTAATGTTAAATTTTTTAATATCATTTTCCTTCATTTCTTGCTTCGATTTTCTCGATATATCCTACTCCAAGATCAAGTAGAATTTCTTTTTCATCATAGTTGTTAGATTCCATAAATATTTTAAACTCATTTGTGAGAGCATTAATTTTTGATGAATATGTTTTATTGATTTCTCCATCTTTAATCATATTTGCTTTGATTTCAAAATATACTGCTTTATTGCTCAACCGACGAATCTCATTAAAATCCAAACTTCTATAGAGTTGTGATGATATATCATCAAGAGTAATTCGTATTGTCTTGTTCTCAGGTTTTACCTCTTGAATAGTTTGTTTGATCTTTTTCATTACTTCATTAATTTTTAGATTATTACATTTTATTGGTTTGATATCAATCATAGGACGAGTTTTAATCTCAATAAAATTATATCTTAGATCATTGTTTTTTAAACTAAGTTCAATAA
>CAZVNH010000005.1:19111-24281 GCA_964628575.1 uncultured Thermoplasmatales archaeon
ATGTAAGACTCTCAAGAGCACCTGAATAGAATGTGTTTCCATCAAGTTGAGTATATTTATGATAATGACCAAGAGCAATATAATCAAATTTAGTACTAAGCACTCTTGTTGGAATTATAAGTTCATTAAACTCGTTCATACTAAATTCTTTAATCCCAGTTACAGATCCATGAGTTGTAAAAAAATTATAATTAGAGTTTGCATCAGGTTTTAACTTTTTTAATTCTTTATCATAATCTTTTTTATTGTTACATTGTGGTACAGCATGAATTGCTATAGATTCCTTTTTTAGATCAAATATATGTTTTTCATATTTTGAATTGTAAACTGGATAAACATTTTCAATATGATCAAAAATACTAAAGATATGACCTGTTTCTTGAAGTTTAGGTTGCTCATGGTTTCCTGATATTATCATAATTGGGATTTGTTTTTCTGAAATACGGATGAGCTGATTAATTGCAAATGTTATTGCCCTATTATTAGGTCTTACAGCATCAAAAAGATCTCCTGCATGAATTATTAGATCTGGACATGTCTTAATAGCATAGTCTATGAATTGCTCAAATGCATTATATACATCGATTTCTCGTTGATTTATTCCTTCTTCTGTGGATTTTCGATAGGCAGAATAGCCTAGATGTGTATCAGCTACATGTAAAATCTTCATAATTATCTACAATTTGTTCTTAAGTTTTTTAGAAACAATATCACAGACAAGTGTTATAGCATCAAGAGTTGGAGCAACAGGCGGTGCATACGCTGTCTCAAGTTTTCTAAATGTTTCTATATCCAGCTCTCCAAGTATTGCACATGCAAACGTGTTTATTCGTTGAGCGGCATTATCACCAACTGCTTGAGCAGCCATTATCATACCTGTATATTCATCAACTAAAACTTTTATTGAAATTGGTTTTCCACCTGGAAAATAATCAAGTAATGAACGACCATTAAACTTGGCTTGAACTATTGAAAAACCATCAATATTTTTTAAAGCTGGTCCTACTGATGCAATTTCAATTTCAAAAAATTTAGAGGTTGATGTAAACAATACACCCTTTGGTAATATATATTCTCCTCCCGCTGAATTTATACCAGCTGCTATTCCTTGTCGAACAGCAATACTACCAAGACCAATAAGGCATGGTTTAGCTGTAACAAAATCTATATATTCTGTACAGTCACCTATTGCATAAACATCTTTAATTGAAGTCTCAGATTTATCATTAACAATTATTCCACCAGTGTTTCCAATTTTACATCCAGCTTGTTTTGCTAGATCAACATTTGGTTGAGTTCCTACAGTTAATATAAGTAGATCAGTATCAATTTTTATTAGCTGACCAGAATTGTTATTTTTTATATTTATACAATTAATCTTTCCATCAATTGATTCAATATTTATAGCAAGATAATTTGTAAACACATCGATTTCTCTTGGTATATGATCAGCTACTATCCTTGCCATATCATCATCAAGATTATTAGCAAGAATATTAGGAAGGGTTTCAACAATACTAACCTTAATACCCTTTTTATATAGATTATCAGCCATTTCTAAACCGATTAATCCTGCACCAATTATAACAGCATTTTTAGCTTTTGATGCAGATTTAATAATCATTTTGATATCATCAATTGTTCTAACAGTATAGATTCCATCAATAAATTCATCATTTTTATATAAATTTTTAATTGGTGGAATAAAGGGTTTTGCTCCAGTTGCAATTATTAATTTATTATATTGTTGCTTTATTGTTTTATTTTCTTTTTTTGCTAAAATTGTTTTATTTTTTATATCAATTTTTTCAACTTTTGTGTTTAATAAAACATTTATATTATTCTTTTTAAACCATTCTTCAGAAAATTCAATTAAATCATCTACTTTTGGAATGATATTTGAAATTGTATAAGGCAGTCCACATTTTGAATATTGTGTATAAGATCCTTGTTCAAAAATTGTAACCTTTGTTTTTCTATCTGTTTTACGTACAAATTGTGCTGCTGTACCTCCACCTGCACCACAGCCAATTATTACAATATGATTTTCTTGGTCCAAAATAAAAACCCCTAAGGGTTAAATTAGAAATTTTTATTAAATGTTTTGTAAATATTATGTTTCAAATACAAAAAAAAATAATCCTCATTCTTTTACTGTTTCAAAAACAGCAAATGTTAAAGCCTTTCCAACTCCTTTCAAATTTCTAATTTTATCAACTACTAAACGTCCAATATCTTCAAGTGATTTTCCTCTTACTTTTAATAATAGATCATGCTCACCAGAAATAATATGTACTTCAACAACTCCTGATATTTGTGATATTCTTTTAGCTAGTTCTCGTTGGGATATATCAACATTTGGTAGAAAAGACAAAAAAATAAATACTTCTGTTGGTAATCCGATTTTTTTATAATCAATTGAAACATTGAATGATTTGATTGTACCATTTTTTATCATTTTTTGTATTCTATCATGTACTGTTACTCTAGGTATCTTTACATTTTTTGAAATATTTTTTGTTGTTTGCCTTGAGTTTTTTTTCAACTCTTCTAAAATCATTTGGTCTTTTTTATCAATCATAATTAACAATATGTCGGAATTACTATATAAAATTTTCTTTTTTATGTATATTTGACGGATATTTTGACGATATGATTATATATGAACTATGTATTATTGTCAAAAATAAGGGAGGAAAAAGATAATGGTAACAATAAGTCATGTTGTCCAAAATGTATTACAACATCAAGTTTTAATTCAAGAGGCTATAAACAAAAAAATTGTTTCATACAATAAATTAGCATATTATTTAAAACCAAAAATTGAGTTAGAAATAAATAAGCCAGTGAAAAATTCTGCAATTATTATGGCAATAAAAAGAAATACACAAAAAATAAAATCAAAATCTGAAGATTTTAAATTTCCAAAATCAATTGAAACTATAAGATCAGATATTAGTTATATAGTTTTTGAAGAATCAACAACCATATTAAGCAAATTATATGATTTGTATAATATTGTAAATTTTAAAAAAGGTGGAATCTTAAATATAATCCAAGGAAACTATGAAGTTGCTGTTGTAATAAATAAAAAATATAAGGAAGATTTATTAGATATATGCTTTAATGAAAAAACTCTTGAGATAATCGATAATTTAGTATCGATATCTTATTCTTATTCAAAAGACTTATTTTATAAACATAAAATTCTTCACGATATATCAGTATTTCTAGCATGGGATAATATCAATATAATTGATATCATAATAACAAAAACAGAGATAAATATAATAATTAAAGAAGAAGATTTTAGTAGATTTTATCGCAATCCTTTATGGGCTCCTTGTCAAATTAAAACAGATTGAAAAAATTATTATTCAAATTCATTTTCCTAAAAATATTATTAGTTTAATCTTTATATATGGTATATTATCATCATAATGTCGATTATTATTTAGTTATTACAAGCTATTACTAAAATAATGTCGGAAATATTGACAATATGATTAAATAATGAACTTGAAATTTATATTTTATGAATACAAAAATAATTGAAAAAAAGAAAGCAGTGTTAAAAATCCAAAGCGAAATTAGAAAAGCATTTGCAGAAGAACTAAGAAAAAAAGATTTTATTGAAATTTCACCAGTTATAATCTCAACTATAACAGATCCTTTAAATCATTATGTAGCTCCTGCAAAAATAGATTGTTATGGAAAAGAATACTTCATAACACAAAGTATGATATTTCATAAACAATTAGCATTAAAAACACTTGATAAAATTTTCATATTTTCTCCTAATGTTAGAATTGAACCAAATAATAAATCAGAAAGAAAAAAGCATCTTTTTGAATTTTCTCAACTTGATTTAGAAATAAAAGGAGCAAAAAGAGAGGAGATTATGAGTCTCTGTGAAGAATTATTGGCTAGTGTAGTTAAAGCAATAAAAAAAGAATGTAAAAAAGAATTAAAATATTTAGAAAGATCTCTAATAACACCTAAAACACCTTTTAAGAAAATAAATTATACCGATGCATATAACAAATATGGTTCTGATTTTGAAATAAAAATATCAAAAAGGATTAAAGAACCAATTTGGTTAATTGACATACCTATCTCAAAAAGAGAGTTTTATGATAGAGAGAATCCTAATAAACCTGGTTATTTACTTGATATGGATTTAATTTATCCTGAGGGATATGGAGAAGCATTATCTGGTGGGGAGCGAGAATATGAGTTTGATAGAATAAAAAATAGAATAATTAAAAAAGGACAAAGTCTAACTCAGTTTGAAGACTATTTAAAATTAGCTAAACATGATCTTCCGCAATCTGCTGGTTTTGGAATTGGAATAGAAAGATTAACAAGGTTCATTTGCGGTTTGGAAAATATTGAAGAAACATCATTATTTCCAAAAATACCTGGGAAAAAATGTATATAAATTTTTTATTTTTTTATCTTATTATATATTAAAACAAATATTAATAATACGAATAATAAAATTATTACGAACAACAAGATTGGCTGTTGTTTATTAATTTGATCGTTTTTTTCTCTACTGTTAATCTGAATGCTATTTCCTTCTAATAACAAGTTACAATTGTAATAAGAATTTTTTAAAATATCAAATCCATCTTTATAGTATCTATTTGTTATTAATTTTCTTGCTTGTTCATATTGTGAATCTATATATTTAGTATCATATCCAATAGTATTTACTAATGTTATTCTTGTTTTACAAATATCTAAAGCAATATCAACAATCTCATTCTGAATGCTGTCTGTACTGGGTTTATCCTTTAAATCATTTAAGGCTTTTTCCATACTCTTAAGCGAGTCATAGTAATTATCCTTCCAAATTGTTGAAATTATTTTAATAGTTATATCTGATTCCTCAGATAGCTCATACCATATTTTCTCTGTCAGATAGGCTTGTTTTTGTATACTATTATCACTGATTGTTATAAAGTTAGATATATTTTTTCTATCATTTAGTAATTTAAAAGCAGTTGTTTCAATGTAGTTGTTTTCATATAAAAAAACATCTTCTGTTTTACTAAAATTCAATTCAAGTATATCTCCTTCAAATATATTCATTAAATCTAGTGATAACTGTGCTGCATCCCCTGTCTCATATGGATAATAAATATTATCATTACATATATGAAAT
>CAZVNH010000005.1:24291-26505 GCA_964628575.1 uncultured Thermoplasmatales archaeon
AGCATGATTTGCTGAAAACCATCCACAACTTAAAATATCATAGTCAAACTTTGGAATCTTATAAATAGCTACAGCTTCATTTTTCATTGATTTTTGACAAATTGATCTTAGATCATCAAGGTCTTCTTTAGTAAGTCTCGACCAGTTCATCATATCCTTAGCGGTTATACTTCCTTTTTTTGGTTTAATATATTCCATAACCTGATCTTCCCAAGCATTGAAAACATTTGTCATGTAGATTCTTGCTTTATTTTCATTTATTTCAAGTAGTTTAATGCTAAAATCAGCTATTGTTTTCCTCTCACCAATTTTTATCTTATTAATTACTCCAAGATTCTTAGTTTTTAAGGCATACATTATACCTACTGGAACAACAGAAATATAATCATTACCTATCTCTACAATGCGAATTCCATATAAAGATCCTAGACGAATTACTTGTCTATTTCTAACTGTTTTTTCTATCTTTGTATCAAATGATTTTGATATTGGAAATGTATTAATTGTCTGTGTTTTCCATAGTTCTTTTGGATAATTATGCATTACCGCAACATCATTTTCAATTTCCTTTACATTGTATCGAAAAGCATCTGCTTCAACAATATAGCCTTTTTCTGGACCAATAATAAAAAGGTTTTCAGATACTCCAGTAGCATGTAATTTATCAACAGCATCTTTTGTCAATAAATCTACTGCTTCTTCTTCAGTATCTGCTTTTTCACATGCATATCTTATCCAGTCAAAATCATCCCATGCATATCTTGTTGGATTTATCCATCCTGAACCAGAATCAGAGTCTCCAAAAGATAGACCTACATCTGTTAGAGTCATTCCTGCTTTTACAATCTCAGGTATTGTATCTCCTTCTGAAGCTACTCCAATATATTTATGCTCATTTTTAAAATTCATTACTTTTCCAGTCCATGGATGGTGATAGCTATATTCATAATCCTTGGGAATAATACACAAAACTTGTAAACCAGATCTGCTAGGATCACGAACTTTCATTAAAAGATTATAATCACCTTGTGTAGTATTTCCACATGCAATTATATCTTTACAAGCCTGGATATTTGGTGATAATAAAAAAATAGTAAATATTAAAATTGATAGTAAAAAATAAAATTTTTTTACTAAATTATGCATAATATATAATAAAAATCATAATATTTATATTTTTATAACTTAAGTAGTAGATTATTTGATAAAATTTTACTATTTTGTTTATTTCTTTTTTGTTGTGGTTTTCTTTTTAGTACTTGTTTTTGCTTTTGTTGCTTTCTTTGGTTTTTCCTCAGTCTCTACCTTTTTTGGTTTCTCTTTAGTTTCAGTTTCAATTTTTTCTTTTTTTGATTCTTCTTTGATATCTTCTTTTATTTCAGATTCTTTTGCTTCCTCTTTAGGTTTTTCTTCTTCCTTTTTGCTTTTTTTATCTTTGTCTTTTTGTTTTTCTTCAGATCCTTTCTCGGTTTCTTCTGTTGATTTTTCCTTTTTTGGTTTCTTATCTTCTATCATTATTGTTGGTTGTGAAATAACTTCTGTCTTAAAAATTTCAATTCTTTTTACTGGATAAAGTGTTTTACAGCTTTTGTAGATTTCGCTTCCAACTTTTCCATCTAAAATATTTTTTACAAATTCTGATAATGTGTTTACTTTTGCCTGGTCCTCAATGGTTTTTTTCATTGCTTCTCGTACTACCCCTTTTTGAGAATTTTGAATTCTCTTGTCTGTTGTAGCAAATGGTTTAACTCTTACAAATGCGCCATCTCTTGTTGTTACATCATAAACTCCTTCAATTTTTGATTTTCTTCGTCTTATCATTCTTCGAAGATAATCTGACGTAAGTGAATGCCCAACAAATTGAGTTTTTGCAGTTTGCTCTTCAACTTTATGGACTTTAAAATATAATACAATATGTGATTTTCTAAAATCATTGGTTAAATCTTGAAGTGATACACCAGTTACTCGATTGATTAGATTTTCTGGACTGTCCGATAATGTATCAGCAACTGTTACATTATCAAATGATGGTGGTGCTTGTATATTATACCAATTTTTAGCTTTCCATCTGTCTTTTATTTTTCTAGCAGCTGTTCGACTTCTTGCTTTTGCCATAATTATCACTTAAATATTTTATTGTATTTTTAATTTGGTTTTTTCGGTAATACACTCCTTATACTTAAAATATGCTGGTGAAATATTTTTATTAATTAT
>CAZVNH010000006.1:0-11208 GCA_964628575.1 uncultured Thermoplasmatales archaeon
AAATGTTTTAAAGAGATTAGTTTTATATATAAGTTCTTATTACATCGCAGAAAAAAAAGGGTGATTCAATTGGTCTATGTAATATTTGAAGTAAAATCTGAAGATGTAGGAAAGATCAACAAAGTAATTAAGGATGATCTTGTCAGTAGACAGAGTATATTAACACGTGATTCAAATTCTCTAAATATGAAAGGAGAATTTACATATTTAAAAATTGAAGGAAGCGAAGCTGGTATTAAAAAGGCAGAAGAACTGGCAAAAGAATTTGAATTTAAAAAACTTGATGATAAAAAATCAAAAGAAATTAACAATAAAATAGCTGAACAAGAAGATTCAGCAGCAACTGGTATGGGTATGATTTTTGATTAAAACTAAACCTTCCAATAACTTCCAATCTCATTTTTTATTTCTTTGATTAAATAACCTGAATTTTTAACCTCAGATGTTTCATCTTTTATTTTTATTTCTTCCCCGACCATACTAGATATTTGAGAAATAAAACACTTACTAATCCACTTTAAATTATATCCTCCCTCAAGTGTACAAGCAATTTTTGGTTGGATTTTTTGGAATTTCTTTATTATATCTTTATAAAAATCTGTTGTTAGTTTTAAACCTCCAAGCGGATCTAAATGGTGAGAGTCATACCCTATTGACATTATTATAAAATCTGGTTTAAACTCTTTTGCTACTGGTAATAATATTTCATCCATTACTGTATTTGCAATAGTGTTACCAAAGCCATATGATAAAGGAGCATTAACTGTATAACCAACACCTTCTCCAATACCAATTTCATCTATATCCCCTGTACCAGGATAATGAGGTGATAGATGTATAGATTGGTACATAACATCCTTACGATCATAAAATATATCCTGTGTTCCGTTTCCATGATGAACATCAGGATCAAAAATTAATATTTTGTTTCCTTTCTTTGCTAATTCATTAGCAGCAATTGCTGCATTATTAAATAAACAGAATCCCATTGATCTTTCTTTTGTTGCATGATGACCAGGTGGTCTTACAAGTGCAAATGCATTATCTGTTTGTCTCTTACTTATTTCATTACAAACTTTTAGTAGACCTCCAGCTGCAAGTCTTGCTGTTTTATAATCGGACCTACATACATATGTATCAAGATCTATCCATGAGATCTCGTTTTGACTTATTTCTTTGATTTGTTCTATCATTCTTTCAGAATGAATATCATATAACATTTCTTCAGGAAGTATTTCAGGTTGAATAAATTCAAGATCATGATAAAACGGTGTTTTTTTTAGTTCCTCTATCATAACTTGTAATCTTTGAGAGTTTTCTGGATGACCATTTGTATTATGTTTACTAAAATCATCTGAATATACAATCTGAGTTGTCATAAATATCAAAGAAGTAAAATACGAAAACTACATTTAAGGTTAATTCTCAAATTATTGTAATATAAAACTAAAAAATATTGGGAGGAAATAATTGGAAAAAAATACTCTATTACTTGGACTTTCATCTGAATATCTGTATTTCCAGGGTACAGATCCAAAATTGTTATCAGATATTCATAGACCTTATTTTCTCGTTTTTTGTCCCAAAGATAGAAATATAGACTCTGCTCGAAAAGATTTAATAGAAAAATGGAAAAATACAAGCTCAGATTCGAGTCCTTTATCTAAAATCGTTGAAATTGGTGATATCGAAACCTATTGGAGTTTCTGGAATTTTCAAAATAAAAAAAAGATATTCAAGGTTTTTACAGAGAAATCTTATCTTGTTCCAGAAGTTAGCAATCATCTTTTTTTTAACCATAATTTATATACAGCCGAACATGACATACCATATCAGCAAAGAGCTCTTGTTGACTTAGCTGCAGAACGCAAGATCTGGCTTTTTGATACAAATGGTAATAAAAAATCTTTAAAAGTCTTAGTTTATGATATTGAAACTACACAATTTGGAGAAGGAAATGATATAATACCTATTGATATGATAGGTTACTCTAGTTTTAATTTAGATTTTGAATCTCAAAAAAACCTTGACACTGAAGAATTTAGCTTTGATATTGTAGATTGCCCAACTAATTGGGAAAACCATGAGATAAAACAGGTTATCTCTCGAAATGTTGATGAAGAAATAGATAATCTAATTGATTTTTGTAAAACCGTAAAAAAATTTGATATTATATCTGGTCATAATATTATTGGTTTTGATAACTTCCAGATAAACAAGAGAATCGAGTGGATTGTAAAGAATGCCAAGAATAGTCTTTCAAATGAAAACAAAAAAGTTTTTTCAAGTTTTTTAAATATATACAGTAGACCAGATAGATCTTTCTATTTTGGAATACGTTCTGATGCTGTTCAGATATATCCATGTAGTCTTGACACATATCTAGGTGTTAGAAAATTCTATGCGTTTCTAAATGATTTTAGTCTTAAAGCTGTAGCTCCGTTTCTTGGAATCAATATAAAAAATCGCCTTATTCTCACACCTTCTCAAATTAAACTTGATGATCGTACTTTAAAATACAATAAGCAGGATGTTCAGGAGCAATTTGGAGTAACTCTTAATATTATTCAACAAGTTTTACCTCTTTCTTTTACAACTTGTATGCCTTTTGACATGTTACTTCCAACAGGTGCTGTTGGAATGTGGGATCATATGTCTTTAATACGTGGAGCTGTTCAAAAAAAGATAATGCCACCCATATGCCGTGTTTTAACAATATCTAAAACTCTTGTAAAGAGTTTTAATGGATGTAATTCATCTGAAGAAATTGTTCGGCAGGCTAAAAAGAAAAAAGAGCAGCTTTCAAAGGATTTCGTTAGAGTTTTGAAATATGGAGATGAAATGCCCAGTTGGATGATTGATCCATATGTTATATATAATGAAGCAGCAAAAGACACTGATGATATATTAAATTATCATTTTCCTGGTGGAATGACCATTAAACCTGATAAAGACGCAAATTCTCATTTTATACCATGGTGGTATGTAGTTGTCGCAGATGTAGGAGCAATGTATCCAACAATTTTGAAGGCAATGAATATTGGTGCTGATACTGTACGACTTGCTAGAAAAGATGAGAAACCTGATGATTGGATATGGCTTAAAAAAATACCTCGCAAGTTTTTGGAAAAAAAAGACATTCAATGGAGAGAAATATCTGATAAGGAATCATATGCTGATAAAGGATATATGCTTGGAATTAAAATAGATGAGAAAGCAGGTGTGGTAAACTGTGCAATGACAGGTATAATGAGCATGATAGCAAAGATAAAAAAAGAACTAAAACAAGTTAAAAAAAGTAATGATGAATCAGAGATAAATCGTCTAAAAATGATATACCAAAGTGTAAAAGGTGCTCGTAACGCTGGAACTCATGGCATCATTAGTGCTCCTGCAGTATCCGGCAGACAGTTTAATCTTTGGGGTGCTGCTATTATTACGACCAAAGGACAAGCTATCCTTGCTGATACGTTAGATTATCTTAGGAAAAAGAATATTCGTGTTGTTTATGGAGACACTGATGGACTTTATTTAGGATGTTCACGATCAGTTGGAAACATCCCAGGTTTTTCAAAATCACTTGGTTTATTAGTAGAAAAAGATGATAGCACGTGGATTACTAAACCAGAGGATGCATATCATTCAATAACAGAATGTAATATCAAATGGCAGAAAGAACTTAATTATCCTGATTTCGAGTTAGAACCTGAAACTCATGATGCAATGATTTTTGTCAAACATAAAAATTATTTAATTTTTGATAGCAAAAATGGAAAAATTGAGATGGTTACAAAGGGTAATAATTTTAAAGGATCTGATAAAGCAGATATTGCTCGTAAGATTTTGAAACAGATTATGTTTGAAGTATTAAAAGAAAATCCTGAGTGGAATAATGAAGAAGATGCAAGAACAAAAATTAAAGAGAGCATAATGAATAAAACAAAGGATATCGTCTCAAGTTTAGATTTAAATAATGTTGATATCGATGATTTAACACTTATTCAATCTGTACAACCGGCAAACAGATACAAGCCAAACCAGGATGGCTCAATGTCTACATTTGGAAAACGTTCTGCTGCTCTTGAAAACTTGCTTGGTCAAAAAATAAAAAGTCGGATAAAACTAAAATTTATTATAACTAAAAAACCTCTACCTGGTATTACTAATCCTTCAAAAAGTGGTGTTAAACCAATTGATTATATGTATCCTGTTGATCTTATTAAAGATAAAAGTGAAATTGATCTTGATTGGTATAAAAAAATGATTGAAAACTATATTCAAGGTGCTTTTGGTCTTTTTGATGTAAAAGTTACAGAACAAACTGGTCTTGATGATTGGATGTAAAAAAAAGAGAAAAAGAAAAAGATTATTAATTATTTTTTTGGTGGTGATACTATCGGTGTTCCTTTATTTAGGAATAACATTATTGACATAATCAAAGAAATGATTGCTGCTAATAACATTAGATACCATGCATAACCTGGACCATAATTTACTGTAGCTTTAGAACCCATATAATCTATTTCATCAGATGCCCAGAAGCCGATATCATCTCCTTTAGAATCCTTCATTTCAAATTCTGATGGAAGTGACATGAAATAAAAAATTGCTACTAATGCAAGAATAAAGGTTAATATTCCAAATATTCCACCAAGCATTTTCATCATTCCAGGTTTCCCAAAGTTAAATGATATTCCTAATATTCCAATTAACGCAAGTATACAAACAATAAGTGTTCCAATTGTTATATACATTGTAGTATCAAAAATTCCATATTTTTCCTTTGCATCATCACTTAAATCTTCCTTTATATCTGCATAACTTTTGAATTCAGCATCTTCTCCAGGTTCTTTAGAGTCTAAACCTGTTAAAGAATAATTTGAATATCCTTCCTCATCATCCACTTTTCCAGATGCACTATACCAAGGTCCAATCAATGCTATTATGATAAACACTAGCGTAATAATCATGCCAATTAAGGCTAAAATACCTTTCCTCATAATTATGAAAAATAAATAAGTTATATAAAAATACGTCGTAATTTTAAAAAAGTTAAATTATCTGATTAAAAAGATTGGTTATCAACAATTTTTAATAAACTATTTTAATCGAGAAAGACAAGTTCTGATTATTCACATGTTGAAAATAGAGGAATTCTTACAGGTACTGGTTATTAAAATCGGATGTTTTTAATCTTGGGAAGAAAAAATTTCTGTTAGAGAAATGCTTACTCAAGCACAAAATAGTTATCTCAATAATAAAGGTAAAAATTATTTTACGATTGAAGAGTTCATGCTTTTAGGTAATCCAAGTCTCAGAAATGGCAGCTATTCATAAGGAGAACAACAGGAGAAAAAGTCATAGTAAACTATTTATTTAAAAAGTTGATTTATTAAATGGGGGACTTAGTATTATTAAAAGGGGAGGTTAACTGTACCTGCTTTCCGCTTAGAGGCGCATTCCTCCTATCAACGCATCCCGTCCCCCACTTTTATAAAACTTTTTGAGAATAATTAAAGCAATGAGGTCCTTTTTTAGACTCATTGCTTTCTTGAAAAAAAAGAGTTTTTATTGAAATTATCCGAATAGAGCTCCAAGTCCAGCAGCTGCTTCTTCTTCAGATACTTCTTCCTCTTCTTTTTTCTTCTTTTTGTCTTCTTTCTTTTCTTCAGATTTTCCCTCTGCAGGAGCTCCGCCAGCTGGTGCAGCTGCAGCAGGTGCAGCAGCAACAGATGCTGCATTTTTTATAGCTTCATCAATATTTACACCATCAAGTGATGCTGTAAGTGCCTTGATTTTTCCTTCATCTGGTTTGACACCAGCGGCTTCAAGGACTTTTTTGATGTTTGCATCTGTTATTTTTTGCCCTGCGGAGTGAAGAAGCATTGCGCTATATACGTATTCCATTTCTTTTATTCCTCCTTAGGTTGTTTTATTTTTTAAAGCAAGCATTTGAGCATTTGCTTTTGAAATTAATAATTCGATTGTTTTCTTGTTAATAATTCCTCTTTCCATTGCAAGAATAAATGCATTGTTATGTGCTTTCATAATAAGAGGCTCTATTGTTTGCCTATTAGCCCAGCCTGTCTCTAATGCAAGACCTATTGCATTTAATGAGGCTTGTTTAATGTTATTAATAAATCCATCGATATCTATATCAAGTACATCTGGTTTGAAAATAGTTCCATCCTCAAATACACCATGTAAGGTCATTCCTATTTCTATTGGAAATATTTCAAGACGTGTAAGCATTTGAGCAATATCAGGTGAGATTTTTTCTCCCTCTGGAACTATTACTTTATCTGTTTTTATTACAACTTTTCCTTCTTGAATAGCAGCAGGTATACCTGCCTTTTGAAGTTCTCCAACAATTGGTCCAGGTTTAAATGGAGTGTCACCTGCTTTTACCTCAATATCCTGAGCTGCTGTTTCTCCTCCTTTAGCAGGAGCCATTGTTCTTGTAGATTTTAACTGTGAAAAAAGTTTAAAAGGATTCATATCTGTAGCAATAATTGCTGTTTGACCTTTTACAAGATCTTTAAGATTAGATATTCCTTTTACATCTTTTTCTGCTTCTTCCAAAGCGCGAAATATTAGATTATTTTTTGCAGATCTTATAATTGCTTTACCATGAAGATTACTTCTCATCTGCTGCATCTGTGGTGCTGGAATTCCCCCTATTTCAACTATTCCAACTACCTTGTTTTTAGAAAGAACATCTGTAATTTGTTGTACTTCTCCAAACTTCCATTCAGCTACATGAGCAGGCATTTATACCACCCTTTCAGATGGACCCATTGTTGTTTTTATATAAATTGATCCAATGTTCATTCTTCCACGTTCTAGTGATCCTTCTATACGTTTTATTATAACATCGATGTTATTTGCAATGTTTTCTTTTTTCATTTCAGCGTTTCCAGCTATTGTATGAAAGGTTTTGTTACTTTTAGATCTAATTTTTACTGTTTTTCTTAGGTTATTTACCATACCACTTACATCTGCATTTGGTGGAACAGGCTTTGGCATTTTTCCTCTTGGACCAAGGACTGTACCAAGTGTTTTACCAATGGTTGGCATTAGAGGTGCTTCGGCTATGAAGAAATCATGATCATCAGCTATTTTTTTGAATTTCTTTTTATCACCTGAAAGATCCTCAATTTCTTCAGGTTTTATTAAAAGATCTACATGTTTTTTTGATTTAACAGCAAGCTCTCCACTTGCAAAAATAGCGATTTTTGCATCTTTACCTCTACCATGAGGTAAGATAATTTCCTCATCAATACGGTTTTTTGGTATATTTAAATCAATATTTTTTAGATTAAAAACTACATCGATATTCTGTTCAAATTTACGATTAAGTTTCTTAGAGTCTGACAAGACCTTCTCTACAATATCAACAGTTTTTTTGCTAGTCATAGATATCATCAAGTGTTTAATTGTATGCACATTTAATCCATAGATATGGAAAAATGTAGTCTTCGGGAATGATAATCATATTTATAAAAGTTTGGTTAATAATTTTTATTTTTCTCTATATAGTCTTTCAAGAATCATATCAAGTATATCTTCAGGTCCACTAGCTTTCTTTAGTTCCTTTTTTATTATAAGCGGAGTTCCTTCAATATTTGTTTTATGAACATCTTTATCAGGTATAATAACAGCGTGTTTTTCTGTGATATTTGAAATACTACTAACTACTCTTGCTTTTTTTAAAAGTTTTTTATCATATCTATCAACACAGGTAAGTAGGATTTTCTTTTTATCTTGACTTACAGCTTCAAAAGGACATCGATCCATAGGAATAACTTTATATCCTACTTTTTCAAGAATTGAAAATATCTCTCTTTGAAAGTTTCTAAAACCTTGAGTCTCAACTGAAGTTTTCTTAAAATATCTTTCAGATTTTTTATATCTTAATATATCAAAAGGAACAGTAATGTTTTCTCCTAAAACATCTTCAATTCTTAGAGCAACTTCAATACTTGCATTCATTCCATCCTCATACATCTGAACAGTTCTCCGAGAGACTTTTAAGGAGCGGGCAAAGCTTCCAATAGATAGATTTTGTTCATTTCTTAGTGTTTTTATTTTTTCCCTATCAAGTTTTACATATAATCCTCCTGGAGCAGCATAGACTTCTAAAGGCATACCTTCGAGTAAATGATTTTTTAATGTATCTGAGTTTATAGCTTGAATACCGAATCTATCATATACAACATCTTCTTCAAGATTACCTTTTCCACTTTTATTTCCGATTATTAAAGGACATGCTTTTAGAAGAAAAGATAAAGTTTTCAAATCCTCAGCAACTTGTTCAGATAATGCATCAATATTGGTTAAAACTTTAATTATAAGAAGTGAATTGTCTCTTCTTGCAACTAAATCAAAACCGACAGTTCGCATTGAATAAAGTTCAGAAACATAAAACCCTGTATTTGTCAAGGTCTCTCTTACTTCCTGAATAATAGTATCTCGTTGCATATAGGAAGAAAAATAAAAGAACATACCATATATAAGAATATCGGGAGTGAAAGATATCTATATTGGAATAGATGACACAGATTCAAGAAAAGGTGGATGTACTACCTATACTGCTTGTGTTTTAATTGATAGATTAACCAAGAATAATTATGACATCATAGGTTTTCCTCGACTTGTTAGACTCAATCCTAATATACCCTGGAAGACAAGAGGAAATGGTGCTATTTCAATAGAAATCGGGAAAGGCCTGGGTAAAAAAATAAAATTTGGTGAAATTAAGAATAAAGATATTTATTGCTATGAAAAATCTATTGTTAAAGAATTGAATATCGAAAATGTTAAAGATATAGTCATAAAAACAGTTGATGAATTTGCTAGACTTGAGGATGATAATACAAATTCAGGAATCGTTTTAACAGATAGAAAACCACTTTTTAATATCTATAAAAAGACAGTAAGAGAAATTGTAAAGTTACATGAGATAAAGGAGAAACTAAATAATTTAGGTGCTTTTTATAAAGGATATAAAAATCAACGAGGATTAATAGGAGCAATAGCCTCGATTGCTTGGTCTCCAAAGCATGATAAAACATATGAAATAATAACCTACAGGAAAAAAAATAAATGGGGCAGTAAAAGAAATGTAGATGAAAAAACTACAAAAAAAATGGATAATAAATATCCTTCAACATTTGATAATTATGACTATCAAAATCAGCATAATAGACTTGTACCTAATTCACCTTGTCCTATCTTATATGGTATTAGAGGTGATAATTATAAACAATTAATAAATGCTAAATCTGAAATCAAGTCAGAAACTATTGATAGCTGGATTATTTTTCAAACAAATCAAGGAACCGATGATCATCTACAGAAAAAAGATATTAATAAAATTAAACCATATGACTCGATAATTACTAATGGTATTGTAAATAAAAATCCATTTACTATAGAAGGCGGACATGTATTTTTAAAAATAAAGGATTCAACAGGAGAAATTGATTGTGCAGCTTATGAACCAACTAAAGAATTTAGGGAGATCATAAGAGGTTTGATATCTGGTGATAAAGTTGAAGTCTATGGTGGTGTCAGAGAAAAACCTTTAACAATTAACCTTGAAAAAATTATAATTAAAAAACTCGAAAAAAATATGTTAAAAATCGAAAATCCAATTTGTCCAAAATGTGGTAAACATATGAAATCTAAAGGGAGAAATCAAGGATTTAAATGTATTAAATGTGGAGAAAAAAGTAATAAACCTATTATTATAGAAGAAAAAAGAAATATAAAAAAAGGGTTATATGAAGTTCCTGTATGTGCAAGAAGGCATCTTAGTAAACCAATAAAAAGAATTTAGAATAATTTTCTAAAAATTTAATGTTAATATCTTGTTCTAAGTATTTCTGCTATTTGTATAGTATTAAACTCCTCGGTTTCAGAGTCAATTTTTATAAAACCAATGCATTTAATATGAAATCTCCAGTACTGTAAAATACCCTTTCTCGTATAATGAGTGTCAATAACCTGCATTAAAACTTCAAGATTAACACGTTCTGTTTTTACTTTAATAGTAATTATATTAGGGATCAATGCCCAGTTATTTAAATCATAGTTATTAACAAAAAACTGTATGTCATCAGGGTGAATATTGATGTACTCATCCCCATTAGCAATTACCATTAGAGGTTCATTAGTAATTCTTGTTCTTGTAATAGATGACCAAACAATTGAATAATTATCAAGATTTATTTTTCCCCATAGCCATCCATAGTTTAAAGCTTTTGAAGGAGTTATATCCCAATTATGATCATGGTAACCTATCCCATGGACATCAATTTTTTCTTGATTAAAAAAAATGAAACCGTTGACATCAGCTTTTGGCAATATAACCGCCCAATTACCAAAAGGTGTTGTTCCCTTCCAGCCTTTTGCAGTTTCAAGAAATTGTAAATTAATAGATAAATCATTGATTTCAAGGTTTAAAGTATATATTAATTTACCAGTTATATGATCTATCTTACCCTCAAGTATTTTATTATCATTAACCATAATTTCAGGTGATATATGGGATAATACAACATTATCTATTGAATAAATATTTTCTCTCTTTAGTATAAGTTCAGTTTCTCTGTAGATATTTATCCTTGTTAGTAGAAATGGCAATGTAAACATTTTTACAATCATAATATGGGTTTGAATTTTGTATCCATTATTTAGATCAGCATCAAAATACCACCATTCTAAAGAGTGAATCGCTTCTGATCCATGAAAAGCATCATCTTCAAGTTTTATATCTTCAGGATTAAAAACAAATTTGTTAAAAATATTATTTTTTTCAAGCTCTTTATGGATTAAATTAAGAATATTTAGATTCCTAAATAGAGGCGTTTTAATTTTTGAATTTGATATATTTAAATTATTTATATCTTGCTTAATTTCTCCTATAGAAAAACCAGATACACTGCTATTAAATATTAAACAAAAAAAAATCAGAGTTAAAAATATTAAATTGATTAGTTTTTGCTTCATATACTCAAATTATTATTCATCTAAAATATATTATATTTTTTGGTATATTTATAGACATTTGCCGAATAAATTAATTATTTTGGAATCGTAATACTTTTTAAGGGATTGTTGCTTCATGATTTTTAATTTCTTAAAAAGCGGGTATGGTGTAGCCTGGTATCACTTAAGCTTGCCAAGCTTATAACTCGGGTTCAA
>CAZVNH010000006.1:11218-25062 GCA_964628575.1 uncultured Thermoplasmatales archaeon
GATTGTAATTGCTTTCTTTGGTTTTGAAAAATAAAGAACGAGATTCCACAATTGTACTAACAGCTAATAATATGAAGAGCAGTACAACTAGGATTGAAGTGAATTTCCTCATGTAGAATCCTAATATTAATATTAATTACATTATTTAAATATTTTTTGGCAAAATAAGCATAATTTTAATTTAATTTCGCAACAAATCATGGACATAAAAGAATTCAACTGTAATGTAATCATATAAAAGTATTACAATCGTAATGCTTTTTAAGGAATTGTTGCTACCTACTGGCTATATTGTCTGCTGCGGGTGTGGTGTAGCCTGGTATCACTTAAGCTTGCCAAGCTTATAACTCGGGTTCAAATCCCGGTGCCCGCACTCTTTTTTCTCCTTAAAAAGTGGGTGCTTACTTAAAAAAAACGCAAAAAAATTTTGCAATGCAAAAAAAATTTTGATTTCTCGAAGAAAACAAAAAAAAAATTGAAAAAAATCCTGGAAATAACTAATATAAATACTTTATCCACTAAAATTTTTTTTATTTTTAAGATAAAATTTTAATAAAAAATAAGTTGAAGCAACAACAGGACCTATAACACTAGAAAGAATAAACTCCAATTGATTCATTTCGATATTAATTTGCATGAGCTTTAGAAAATGCTGATCTTCCGCCTATAATAGAAATTCCAGTACCAATTTCTAATATAATAACATTCCAATCTATAAGCTCACCTAAATAATAGGATTTCCCTACAGTTGCAACAGCTCCTAAAATAAAACATGCTCCTCCAATATATGTTTTATATCCATCTAATACACCCATAACTTATTTACCTCCATTTATATAAGTCTCAATTTTATTTTCAATTTTTCCTATTTTATACCAAATAGCACCGTGAGAAAGAATCGAGCCTGCAATAATCGTAACATTTGCAATTAATAAACCAATATCCACACTCATTATTTTCATTCCTCCTCAAAATTTAAATTATTAACTCGCCAATACACTGGATTTTTACAACTTGGAAGATTTGCACTAAGACATTTATTTATCATATTCAAAAAATAATTAATCTGATCGGTATAGCAACCATCCATACACATGAAAGCAAACAAAACACTGAATTTTTTAAAGATATCCTTGTAACGTGGATCATTAATATTTTTACTAATGAAATCTAGTTTATCTAATACAAAATTAGCTGTATTTTCTCCACTCTTTCTAACAAAGATTTCAACTTGATCAATATTAATTTCACTAGCTAGATCAAGAGCCATTTTTTTAAATTGATCCATATTCTGTATTTTCATATTTCGATGTATCCCCCACTAATGTAAATATAGGTCTTAGCGTTTAATGTATCTCGAATAATTGTACCCTCCTGCGGTGTTACTCCATTCCATTGTCCGGCACTACTAGGATTACCATTATTTGTACTAGAATTATTAATTATTAATCGTGTAACATAGTTGTTACCTATGATATAATCTGTATTCATACAAATATTATTATCTAACCGGACATTTTCAATAGTTTTATTTGCAAATAGAATTAAAGTCGCCATTTCTATAAACCTTCATCAATAAAAAGATTTGAACTTACATTCAAAGTATTAATATCTGAATTTACACAAACAAAATAATTACAATTGTAACAAATGTTTCCAAAAATATTAACGTAATAAATATCCCCACCGATTCCTAAAAAATAAACTCCGTAATAAGAACTCCAAAACGTGTTTCCATTAATTATTATTCTTTCGACAATATGAATACCTCCAGTTTGAACTAAAATATTATAAATTCCATTGTCATAAAAATTGTTGTTAAAAACTCGAATATTTGACTGCGGGGAAAATAAAATAGCTCCACCTAAATTATTATGAGAATAAACACAATTTCTAATTACATTATTATAACCTACGAAATAAGAGCCTCCTATATTAGCAAAATGGAATTCACAATGATCAAGCAAATTATCATGGCTGAGGCATTTAACGCAATAATCACACAAACTATTAGCATCAAAAATTATATCTGAAATACTAAAATATTCACTATCTAAAATAATCATGTATTCTTGTGGCCCACCGACATAAGTAATAGTTGTAGCTCCTCCAGGTTCACCCATCAAATGAATATCGTTTCCACTATCTGTAATAGCTGTTGATAATTCATAGTCTCCTTTTTTAAGAAATATAGTACCATCTCCATATTCCATAGCAAATTGAAGAATAGTTGCAAAATCAGTATCTTGTTTAATCACTTTACCATGATCATCATAAAGTTTAATTGTAGTTCCTACTTTCTCAATTGTTAAACTATATGTTAAAACAGTTTTTTGAGGTATTGTATCATAACTTGAATTACTAGAAAATTTTTGGTTTTTAATTCTATCTAGTAATTTATCAGCTCCATAAAAACTATTACCACACATGGTTTTATTTAACTCCAGTCAGGTAGATCAATATTTATGTTTTGACGGTATATAATTCCGCAGATTTTGAAATTTTTCATACTAGCTGTAACACCTTCATTATCAGCTTTTAATTGTACTCCAATAGTATCATTTTCATCAAAAAATTCCAGATCCTGCTCTCGATTAGCCCAATTATTGAGATTTCGTGTTTCCTCAGTTCCTATAGCTTCGCCATTTTTTGTAAATCGAGCTCTAATTATTTCCCCATCCTCTGAGCTTTTAATATCAATTTTTAACCGAAATTTTGATTTTCTAATAGGACTCGGAATAACATATTCTTTAACTGTTTCCCATTCTTGAGAAGTTGAATTATAAGTAGATGTATCAGTATATTGAGCTGTGTCATCAATAGCATAATACCATCCGAATAAATTTTTAACATCTAACAGGTCACTTGGTAACCTACTATATTCACTATCTCCAGGCATTAATTACCTCCAAATTTTTATTTATTTTTTCTTTTTCTTTTTTTTGTACATTTTATATCCAATTCCGCCGATAATTCCGAGAACAATTAGAATGATGATTATATCTGTTGCACTACCTCCACCTAAGCCTCCTTGACTAATCGGAGCTTCTTGTACAATTGGTTCGTCAGATAGAGTAGGGCTTACTTCTGATGTTGGAGCTACCGTAAAAGTAGGTGTACTAGTTGCACCTTCTTTTTTAGTGGTAATACCTGCTCCTGGACTTTCAATGATAATATTAGGATTATAAGTATATTCAGAGATCGTTGTGGGATAATAGGTTTTAGTTAGAGTCGTTTGAGGACTTATTACAGTACTCTTTTTTGTACTCATATACATGTAATTCCTAACGGCTGTATTGACATCAAATAACAAAGCCATAGTTGAAATACCTCCAAATTTTTTTATTAAAATGGTACATCAAAATATTTATCCTCCTGGATAGATGTTTTTCCTTCTTTTTTAGTACCTGGTTTATAATAATCTGGATCTTGTGATTTAATCCATTCACTCGCTGGTTTACCTCCTATACTTTCTTCAATGATAGTGCCTTCTTGTGTTTCATAAATAAGAGGCTCATTACCGGAAATACTAGGTACTTCTGTAAGACCTTGTTCAGCTACATAACCGAGTGTTGTACTACTTGCTTTTTTACTAGCTGGATTTTGAAACCATCCTATATTTTGTAGTATTAATTTTTCATCTTCTTCTATTGGACTAAACTCTATAGTTTCCGGTTCTTCCTGTGTTTTAAAAACCATATTTGCAAAAGGATCTTCCGGTAACATTATATTATAACCAGGTGAAGACTCGCCTTCAGGTAAAACCGGTTCTTCAGATTGAAATAACATAAATCCTGGATCTGATGTTTCTTTTTTCACTCCTCCTCCTGCACCGGTTCCCCCGATCTGATTATTATTATTTTGTTGTGAAATAAAATAAAGACCTATTGCTCCTATTGTTGCAATTCCTCCAAGAATTACAAGGTTTTTTTTATTCAAAACCTTCCTCCTGTGGGTTTACGTTGAACATTCACATAAGTAGTTGATCCTGTTGCAGTAACGGTATCTATATTTTCAATTGTGAAATTATAAAAATTTCCAGTATATGAAAATGTTGTATCATCTAGTACAACTTCTCCGTTGGTTTTTTGACCAATGTAGATTTTAAGATCACATCCGCTTTTATTTTGAATTCGGAAAAAATTAAGGGGTAAATATTTCCGAATTGTAGCATCATCTAGAAATCCATATACTTTACTAGATCCACTATCTAGGTCTGTTATTGTTACTTCAAAAGACTCTGATCCTTCAATAAAAAGTCTTTTATTACGGATTTCTCGAGCTGTTTTCCTATGATACACTCTAGGCAGAATCATATTATCTTGATTCCCTCCAGATTAAATAATTAGATTTTAGAAGAAAAAAAAATAAGATTTTCTTCTAAAGATCTAATACGGTTACAGGTATTTTTAAAAGAGATTCTGTACTATCAGCCCATCCGATATTATCAGCATCAGCTCCAGAGCCAACATGTGTACTACTTGGTTTACATTGAATTATTATAAGATCATCTTCGCCTATTACCGGTCCTAGAGCCGGCAATGGGATTAATTTACGTTTATCATTGAGATCACCATGAGTGAGTTCTTCATCGAATTCTGAGATTACTTTTTCCCAAGTTCTAGCTCGATTAGTAACAATTATTCTCCATTTCCCTGTTATTTCCGCAGGTGTTGCTTCACCAGTTCGTAAATATGCATAGACTCTGCCTTCATTTTCTGGATGGTTAATGTCTCCATATCCGGCTTTAAGTCTGCGTTGTGCTGGTATAGTATAACTAGCGATATCTGTCCAAGCACTTGTTGAAGTCAGCATCTGATGGTCTGATGTAGTAAAATCAGCTTCAGTTAATACAATCTGATAGGCATTAGCTAGTCTATTAGATTGATTATTGTTTCCTCCAAAAAGATTTTCTAAAATTCCCATATCTTTCTTACCTCCAAAAATAAAAAGATTAACTCCAATTGTCCGTAGATCCACTAGCTCCACTTATCATTTTGAATCCAGCGTTTACAAAATCTTCTGCACTATCAACAATAAAAGCTGTTGATATAACTCTTGTATATTTGTTTTTACCTCCTACAGTTGGAATAAGAAAACCGGCAATGGCTTTAACAATTCCACTTCCAATTGTGCCATTTCCAATAACAGGAGCTAAGAGTCTTTCTTCAATGTTTTTAACGATTGCAATTCCAATAGCCTCCATAAACATATCTTTACTTGGTTTAGCTCTAATTATCTTAGGCATTAATTACCTCCAATTCATTTAAAAAAAGAAATATTGCAAAATTTAAATTATTTATATTTAGAAGTTATTATCTTTTAAATAACTGTTTATACAAAAACGAATTGCTGAAGACCTGGTTAAGCCTTTATTTTCTGCGAATTTATCAATTAGATTACATGTTTTTTTATCAAGATAAATCGTTGTAATCATATTGGTGGCATCTTCCTATAAGTTCGATCTTGATTAACAATAACATATTCGTAATTAGAAAGAGTTTTAACAAGATCTCCTAATCCCTCGCTTTCTGCATTTAGACGTTGTATATCTGGAGCTCCTTTATTTCCAAAACTAAAAATATAATGACTAAGACTCGGAAAATCAGTAAAAATCTGTGCCGGTCTACGACAGATAAAACCTATACCAAGTTCCCCCCATTCCGGATGACGATATCTACCTTTAAGACTATCCATGTTACTCATAAGTGGTTTTTTATTAGGAAAAATACTGTCAGCTTCATCGAAAATCAATAAATCACAGTTTCCTTTATTTTTTTTAATCCAATCGAGGAATTTCTCGTTTTCAAATGCTATTCCTGGGTAACTTCTACTTTTTGGTTTATAAACATCACAAGTTTGTTGATCATATTCTCCGTTTGGATCAAAAACTAAACATTTATATTTCGGAATTATAGCGTTTTTAGTGAAATAACTTTTACCACTCATATTTAAGCCGAATATACAAAATATTTTTTTTCTTAGATCAACTTCCATTCGATAGCCTCAATTAATTTATCTAAACCTTTTATTTGATTTTGAAGGTCTTTTTTTCTATTTTTTAATTCTATTATCGAGGATTCTAAAACATGATTAGAATTTTTGTTTTTTTGCTCTCTTAATTTTTCCCGATTTTTTCTTTTATGGCTCATTTCTTTTTTATCTCCTGTTTTTTATCTATTTAAATGCCTTTGATGGTCCAGCTCTCCCCGGATCTTGCAACTGCAGGAAAGTTTTCTTCGAGAAATTTTTTTTAATTTTTTTGTTTTTTAACATTTTTTTCTTTTATCTGTTTATTTTTATTATTATTTAAATCATACAATTGCAATTTTTGATTTGGCATTATAGTATTAATCAGATCTTCAACTTCACTGAGTTTAACATCCCCAAAATGATTTTTAAAAGTTTGAATAGCACCGGCAATTGTTTTTAATCCTTGAGGAGTACTGAAAAAATTAATCATATCGTTTTGAGATAGATTATTATTTTGATTTTTAACAGGTTTTTTAGAGCTCTGCGATGTAGTATTTCCAGGCATAGGTATTGACTCTTCCATAGCCTTTTCTTGTTCTAATGGTGTTGTTTGTTTGTATATTTGTTGATTTTGTTGATATTTTTGAATAAAAGGACTAGCGATTCTTTCAATACTTCCAAATAGATTATTTAAACTATCTACAAAATTCTTGGCTTGTACTAGTTTAGATACTGTATTGTTTACATTTGAAGTAATTTTATTTGTAATTGGTTTTTCATTAATGTCAACTACTCCCATAATTTCCTCTTTTTGTTTAATGGGGGCTTGGCCAGGATCTCCACATAAATGGTTTTCGGCTTCCTATAGATACGACCTTGTTTATGTTTCTGCGATCCTGGTTTAAGGTTCCCAAGCCTACACCTGTGCGATAAGGTATTCTAAGATTTTGGAATTTTTTTAATAAAAATATCTTTACTCTTACATACTGGACATATAGGTTTTTCTTCTGTTGTTCTAAAAGATACTCCGCATTTGTTACATTTACATTTGTAAAATTGTTTTTCTCTTTTTTTAATAATTTTTTTCTCATCAGGATTATAATTTATATATCTAGTGACAATAGTTTTATCGCAACCTATTATTTTAGCGATTTCAGAAATACTTTTTTTCTCCTGGTTATAAAGCCGGTTGATTGTAGATTTTTGAGTATGATCTAGTTTCATTCTTGATCATTCTCCCAATCGAGCTCATTTCCACATGAGGGGCAAAATTTAAGTTGTTCTTTGAATTCTTGACCACATTCCCCACATTGATATGATTCTTCAGCATCAGAATTTTTTTTATCTTCTTTAACCATATCTTTATTACCTCCAATAAAAATTAAATCTTCTTGTCCGGTTCCGGTGTTTCCGCTAGATCCTTCATTACTGGCATTACTATAGGGATTTTCATTGATATTATTAGGTTTTGATCTATTTTTTCTATTCTCAGATATAACGGAATTTCTATTCCCTCCTTTTCGAGTAGCTCTGCTATTTGTTTTAATTTCATTATTTGTTTTAACAATTTTTTCACCATCTTTTATTATCTCGGTAACTATTTTTTTAGAAATATGTAGAGCTTTAGATATCTCAGAATCACTCAATCCGAAGTTTTTCATATCTATAATTTTTTGTTTCCGAGTTTTTCCGAGTTTGTTAGAGGCTCCCATCCGAAATTTCCTTCCCGAGATTAATATATTTGTAATATTCACTATAGATTTAAATGTTACTCAAAAATTGGTAACTACTCAATTATGAGGAGTGAGGGAAGGACATATTCTCGTTAAGATGAAATGGAAACAGAATACACCCACAACAAAAATTTTCTTTTAATTCCTTCCCTCCATGATATAGAGAAAAATAATACAACTAGTTACTCCTAATCCAAAACCTGTCGATAAACCCAAAATAAAAATAATAAAATCATTCATCAAGATCTCACACTACCTGATTTTTAATGATATCCATGCTAAAACCATGCTCTCGCATCTCTTTATCTGAAAGTGTAAAAGATTCCGGTATTTCATTTAGAATAAATGGTTTTAATCTTCGTCCTCCTGGTGCTTTACGTTTCCTGGTTTGTACCATATTCCATAAATCAAGGCTGATCACTGGCTCGATAGGTATTCTTTTAAAACAATTCCCCCATTGTTCAATCCCTAAATACCAGATATTATTAAGCCAATAACGAATTTGACTCCAAGCTTTACCTGTAATATTAGATATTTCCTGCATTGTTTTCCCATCAGCATAATATTGAAAAACTTGTTTGATTATTCCTATTTCTTCCGGTATTTCGACGATTTTATTATTAATTTTTTTATAACCATAAGGTAATCGATGTCCTACCCATCCTTTTGAAGTATCCATTGCTTTTTGGATCATTGCCATTGTAACCCGTTCTGCGTTTTGTTCACTTTCAAGTTGTGCTATACGTTGAATTATATCCATAACAAAACGACCCATGGCATTACTTGTATCAAAACTTTCTTGACTGCTTACGAATTCTTTGTTATGTTTTTTTAAAAAATCCATCATTTGCATGAAGTTTTTACTATTCCGATGGATTCGATCCATTTTTAAAACCAGGACTCCATCCCATAATTTAATGTCTTCAAACATTTTTTGATATCCTGGTCGACGTGTATTCCTACCTGTATAACCATCGTCTACGTATTCTTTTGATATTTCCCAATCACGAGATATACAATAAGCTCGGAGTTTTTTCATTTGAGCCTCAAGACTATAGCCTTCTTTTGCTTGATCTTCTGTAGAAACCCTTGTATATATAGCAACTTTCTCAATCTCGGATTTATTATTAAACATCTTTCTCCGACCAATTCAATAAAACCTGGTCTAATTCCTCGATTGTTCCTTTGTAGCCGAATCTTTTTATCTGAGGCATAATAGTTTTCTTAAGAAAATTATATTTTTGATTTTCAGTTCTTCTTAAAGCATTTTCTTGATAATGTTTTGCATGAAAATTTAGAATTTTATTGATTTTTTCTTGATTAATAGATCCTTGTTTTTTTAGATCTTCAAGTTTTTTAATTTCATTTCTATATTTACTAATTTTATTGTTAATAAAATTAGTATCACAATTCTTTAAACGATCTTGATTTATTAATTCTCTAATATAAGTTGAATGATCCTTATCTAATCCTATTAAATATAATTTCATTTCTTTGTCACATCTTATTTCTATCCTCTGATTATAGAGAGAGATTTGTCCCACCACCTATATTGTTAGGTCCGGATACGGTCCGAACAATTTTATTTATAATTCTTATATCTCTGAATTGTTCTAGTAGAATAATTTAAAAATTCAGCAATAGCTCCAATAGACATTCTTGTATTATTATAAAGATCTGCAATACGTTTCTTTTCTTCTTCTGTTAATGGTCTCATCTTTAACACCTAAAGACTATCTAAGTATAGCATAGTAAGTATATAAACTTCTCTATTCTTCTCTAATCTAAACAAATAAGGCTAATATAAGAGATATTAATACAAGGTGGGGGAGTTACAATAAAAGAGAAAGATTATGCTATTATCACAATAAAAGTAAATTCTGAGATTAAAGAAGCTCTTGAATCTTTAAAAATTCATCCAAGAGAACCTTTCTGGGAAGTAATCAAAAGATTAATTGATTATTATAATAAAGAGGAAGGTAATGAATAAAAAAATATTGATAATTGGATTTCTATCCGTACTATGTATTAGTATTTTTAGTGGATGTATTGATCTTGATTCTTCATCAGATATTGAAACTATTGAAATCTCAGGAATAGATATAATTCAAACAATTAATAATTCAGAGAAAAAAATCAATTTATATGTTTCAGGAATTGATTGTGATATTACTGTAACTAAAGGAACAATAATTAACTCAATTGATATCTCAGGTGAAAATTGTATTGTAAGAGTTTCTAAAAGTCATTCGTTTTCATCAGATATCAGTGGATTAAACTCAAAAATAATTTATTATGATTAATCAAATATCTATCATTGTACGTACAATATTCGTACAATAATTTATTAACAGAAGTAAAGCATATACGTACAATGTACGGACATAATATTTTGATGATTCATAAATGAATCACAAACAAATCATTCCCTCCTGTAAAATTATACTAAAAAAGGCTTGCCAAGCTTATAACTCGGGTTCAAATCCCGGTGCCCGCATATTGTTTTTTCAGATTAAACAAAAATTTCTAATATAAAAATTATCTTCACGATGTTTGATTATTGGAGAAAATCCATGTTAAAATTAGATTTACATATACACTCTCAATATTCTGAAGATGCTCAAGGTACACCAAAAGAAATTATAAAGTATTTAAAAGATAAAGGATTAAATGGTATGTCTATAACTGATCATAACACATTAGAAGGTAGCATCAAAGCATTAAAACTTGCCGAAAAAGATTTCTGTGTTATACCAGGTATAGAAATATCTACTGCAGATGGACATGTTTTAGCTTTAAATGTTAAAGAACCAATACCAAAAGCTCTCAGTTTTGAAGAAACAATTGAGAAAATAATTGATCAAGGTGGCACACCAATAATTCCCCATCTATTCAGAAACATGTCTGGTATAAAAGAAAATAATCTTAAAAGAATTGTAAAAAAATTAAATGCTATTGAAGTTTTTAATTCATGTAGCCTTCCTCAAACAAATCTTAAAACTTTTAAGATTGCTAAAAAATATAACCTTGGAGGAACTGGAGGAAGTGATTCACATATTCCAGAATATGTTGGAAATGCATATACAACATTTGATACAGTAGATCTATCTATAGATAATCTAATAAATGAAATAAATAAAAAAAGAACATGGGGTGAAGGAACCACCCTACCAATGGAATATAGAAGGAATAGAATGGTTAAATCTATTAAACAATTTTTCCAGAGAGGATTGAAAAGGATTTAAACCTCTATTTATTTTTTTAAAAATGTTTAAGATATAAATATATAATACCTATTGTTATGGATGACTCTAATCAATTAAAACAATTAATAGAGGAAATTAAGATTATAAAAGAAAAAATTGATGCATTAGAGCGAGAACAAAGGATGATACGAGAGGATATTTTATCTGGAAATGCAAAAGAACATATGAAAAAAAGAATGCTTCAGAATCCTGTAGAAAAAATGGTTTTAAAAAAGGAAAAAATAGATAAAGAAATTAAGATTGAAATTTAGATTCAAATTCTCCATCATCTATTGCTTTTTGAATCTCTTGTGGTTTTTTTCCCTCAACTGTTACTCCTAGAGAAACACATGTTCCTATTACTTCTTTGGTTTTTTGTTTAAGTTCTTTCCCTAAGAGATTATCCTGTTTCATTTTAGCTACTTTAACCGCTTGATCTATAGTTAAATTACCGATTTTGTGAGTCCCTGCTGATCCTGATCCTTTCTCAGCACCTAATTCTTTAAGTATTAATGATGCTGCAGGAGGTGTTCCAACCTCTATTTCAAAATTTTTTGATTTAGGATCAATAATAACTTTCACAGGTACTTTCATACCATCAAATTGTTTTGTTTTCTCATTTATCGTATTAATTACCTGCATTATGTTTACTCCAAGAGGTCCAAGTGCTGGACCAAGAGGTGGTCCTGCAGTTGCCTTTCCTCCTTCAACAAGAGCTTCAATTGTCTCTGCCATAATGATCTATTTCTCCTTTTCTTCTTCCTTTTTTTTGTCTTCATCCTTTCTTTTAATAACTCTAACTTGTTCACCTCTAACTGTTATAGGTATTGGAACAACTGACTCAAAAAGTTCTACAGTGATTTCTTCTTTTGTATCATCAATATGAGTAACTTTAGCTGTTTCTCCCCTGAATGGACCTGCAACCATTTCGACAACATCTCCATCAGTAATCTTTGCTACCGCTGATGCTGGTACTAAGAAATGCTCAATTTGTTCTATTGGAATATCACCTTCAAGCATGTTACGGGCATATGATATTGTTTTTATCATATCTTTTATTCTCTCTTTATCATAGCTTTCAAGAAAAACATATCCTCTTAATTCTGGGGTTACAAGAATTGATGGTATCTTTATCTTTGATTTTTGAGCGCGACTATTGATCAAATCAGCTGTATTTTGTTCTTTACCAACTTGAGTTTTTACAGTAAATATTTTTGAAGTTTCCTCAGTAGATTCTTCAAAATCTGTATTCTGCATTTTATTACTCCTTCAGGCAATTCCAAGTGATTCAGCTATCCATGGAGCAAGTTGAGTAGCTATTAACCATACTAAAAAACCAAGTCCTCCAATTAATAGAATCCCTGCAAAAGTAATCTTGGCGGTTTTCACATATTCTTCATTTGTTGGTTTACGAGCCATCTTTAAAACTCTACCATATTTTCCCTTACCTATACGATTACGTCTTGCTTCAATTCTATGTTGTAGACTCCATGCTTTCTCCATGAATGTTTTATTACTGTCAACTGATTTCTTTTTGTTCTTGTTTCTGAATATTTTCACTATAGTCACCTCTAAATAAGCAAAACGTCAAATAAATAGGTATATATAAATAGTATGGTTCTCACAGCGATACTTTTTTCAATTTTATTAACAATAGACAAGAAAAGGTTTTTATATATCAGTTTATTCTCAATAAACAATTAAGGGGTGTTAATTATGAGAAAAATAGGTATTATATGTATAGCGTTAGTGTTTTTGATACCGATTGCTTCAACTGTAAATTCTTCTAATAATACCAGGATTTCGAATATAGATCTTGATCCTTTAACAGATGTTTCAGTTACAGTAGATATACAAAAAATTAGATTTTTAGAAGATAAAGGACTTGGTATCAGTGCTGTTACTATTCCACAATTTATATCTAATTTATTACCAGATTCTATAACTAATCAACTATTTAATAAAAGGATTATATTCTTAAATAATGACAATGAAATTCCTGATTTTTTCATTAAAGTTTTCATTAATGACATCGAATTTACAAGTAATGTATGGACTGATACAAAATTTGTATATTATCCTGATTGGAGTGCAACATTAAATGTTCCTGATGAACAGGAATTTGTAAATATAAAGATTCAGCTTTTAGATTCATTTAATGGAGAAAATACAGATGGTGCACTATATGATATTAGTGGTGATACTGGTACTTCCAGTGATGGATATGATGTTGAACTTATATATAGTTTAAAAACAGGTCATTGGACTGGTGACGATGAATTATTTGACTCTAGTGGATATGGTCGTGTTTGTGGATGTGATGATGGAACAATTTATAAAAAAGACCTTGACTCTGAACTATGGTTTAACATCTATCAAAATGATTATGACGATGATGGTATTCCATATTGGACCGAAGTAAATGATTATGGGACAGATCCTGAGGAAAAAAACTCTGGTGATCCTGATAATGATAAAATCCCTATTGAATGGGAATGGAAATGGGGATATAATCCATTCAATTATGAAAATCATGAGAAATTAGATTCAGATGGAGATAGTATTAATAATTATGAAGAGTTCTTAACGTCAGAATGGTTTTCTGATCCATTTAGAAAAGATGTTTTTGTAGAACTTGATTTAATGGATGAAGGTCCTAATGGTGAAATAAGTTATTTTCCCCAGGAGGCAAAGGAACTTATTGAGAGCTCTTTTGACAGACAAAACATTGTATGTCATATAGATTATGGAACTATGGGTGGCCATGAACTTATCCCCTTCCAAGATAATGTTAATTATAGGGATTTAAGAGAAATAGTAGATGATTATTTCATGCATAATGATAAAAACAATTGGCGTAGAGGTGTTTTCCATTACGGTGTAGTTGTTTACA
>CAZVNH010000007.1:0-21440 GCA_964628575.1 uncultured Thermoplasmatales archaeon
CAAGAAGCTTTGATGGTGATTATTATGGTTATGACTCTGTTCATGTTGTTATAAATAATGGTAACGAACCTTATGCTTCTTTTACTTGGAATCCAAGTTATCCTAAACCAAATGAATTAATTACTTTTGATGCATTGGATTCCTATGATGGAGATGGAACGATTGTGTTATATGAATGGGATTGGGATAATGATGGGATATATGATGAATCACATACCAGTCCAACTGCAACACATTCATGGTCTGTTATTGATGATTACCTTGTTACTTTAAGAGTTACTGATGATGCTGATAATACTAAAACTGTTACAAAAACTGTTAATGTATTGATAAATATGCCACCTGAGGTTATTTTTTCTGATATTAATGGTTTTCATGATTTAGAACGTACGGTTTTTGCTAGTGATACTCTTAGAATTTCTGGTATTGCGGATGATCCTGATGGTACAATAGAAGAGGTAAAGGTTAAAACTCCGCCAGATTCTAGTTGGAATACTGCAGTTATAGATAATACTGATGGTTTGGATCAGGAACAACCTAATTCTCCTAATGGAGTAGGATTATGGGATCCTAATAAGGCTTTTGCTCAGAGTTTTACACCGCGAGTTGACAGCCTTATAAAAGTGAGTTTACGACTATCTAAACAATCTATTTATACTGATGAAGGAAATTTTGTTGTTAGCATTCGGGATGATCTCAATGGTCTGGATTTGACATCTAGTGAAATTCCAGTAAGTGATATATCGTACGATAGTTCTCAGTGGTATGATTTTGATTTCTCAGATATCGAAGTACTACCGTACGAGTTATATTTTATTGTGGTTAGAAAAACAGTAAATGAAGGTAGTTCACAAAATGTTTTTTGGTATTGTGATAACAATAATCCTTATCAAAAAGGTAGCTCATGGTCGTATTCTACTAATTGGATTGAAAATAGTAATAGGGATTTTGCTTTTCGCACTTATGGAGATTTTGATGTCTCTTGGCATTATAATTGGAATGTTGCAAGTGTGTCTGAGGGTGACCAGATAATGATAATGGAATGTCTGGATAGTTATGGAGGAGGATCTGAAAAAGTATCCAAAACTGTTTATGTTAAAAAAATGGATAATTTGGGTTCTGGGTGTTCATTTCGATGGTCTGGAGATAAAATTCAAGAATGGGATGAAGATCATTATCCACCAAATAAAAGAGGCGGTGGCGGAAGCATAGATGGAGATTCCTGCGGATGGGTTGATTCAGAGGCAATAACTGAAGTTCGAATAGGAGCAGGAAATGGATTAACAGAAGAAGTGATTTTTAGAGATAATTATTTACGTGCTCTTCCGCCAAATACACCATTTACAGTAACTGGTGAAAATGTAGGAGATGGTTTTACCGTTGATATAGATGGTTGGTATAGAATCCAATATTCTAGTATTCGTACTAGTGCATATCTTTGGGGAAAAGCCTGGGGTGGTCTAACTTGGGGTCCAGAACATGCTCAGGGGCAATATTCAACAATGGTTATATTAGAGGATACTACTACGGTGGATTCTCCAATTGCTGGAGTTATACTCGTTGATATTGAACCGGCAGTTGGGATGGATGGGAGTACTATTCTTGAAAATATCGCGGAAACATATGGTTGGGCATCATTTGTACCATGGTCTGAGATACTTCAAGCTCTTCAGTTAATTGGTGAAAATGCAGGTATGTATCTAAGTGGATTCCTAGCAGCAATTAGCTGGGGAATGATGATTGGACAGGCAATTACTTGCACTGAAGAAATAGATTATTTTAATCTTCAAAATGTCGATCAAACAGTTTGGTTGAAAAAAGGGCATACTTATGTTCCAACGTTGGTAATTGATCCAGTATTATCTAAATCAGAGGTTCCCACTGGTCTTTCTGGGAATGCACGATGTGAGGTAGATGCATTTACTTCAATTAATGATGTAGAGATAGTCTATGATAATTCAAATAATCCACCAATAATGGGTGGTTCTGATGGTATGAAAATAAAAAAGATGTATAACTCTCGCAATACAATTATTGTGGATGATGAAGGAGATGGTGATTATACGAGTATTCAACAAGCTATTGATAATGCCTCCTTAGGGGATACAATTGAGGTTTATAGTGGTATATACAATGAAAACATAACTATTAATAAGACAATTTATTTGAATGGAATTCCGATGGAATTTGGATCTGGTATAGATTTTGGTCCACCATTAATAAATCCTCCTTTCAAATCAATTCAATCTGATGATTTCTCTGCTATTTCACTACAAGCTAGTAATTGTTCAATCACTGGTTTTAATGTTTCAATGCCAAAAAAAATTAATACTTATGGGATAACATTATACGATAATTATAATAATATATCCTTTATGAATTTCACCAATATTAATGTTGGAATAAGAGTTATAAATTCGTCAAACAATAAAATATATAAAAATAATATTCTCAATAGTGCTATTGGTATCAGTTTAAAAAATTCTTCTAATAATAACAATTTATCTTATAATACTATATTATTATCAAGAATTGGTATAAATATTGAAAATTCATCGTTTAATAATTCTGTTTTCGATAATAGTATTGCATTTTGTGATTTTGGGATTAATATAAAATCATCTTCAGATAATTATTTTTTTACAAATTTATTATTTTATAGTTTTAAAGGTTTTATTCTAACAAATTCATCTGATAATAAAATTGAGAGTAATTATATTTCAACAAGCATAATTAATGGAGTTCATTTAGTCAATTCACCTTCTAATATAATATTGAATAATTCATTTAGTTATCATGGAGGAATTACTATAACAAATAGTCTCTCTAGTAGTTTAAGAGTGGATAACTCTCAGACGATAAAGGGTAACTTTTTTACAAATAATATTACTGATAACGAGAATGTTAGCTACATTTATTACTATTATCAAGAAGATAATGTTACTATTCCAAATAATGCTGGTCAGGTAATTCTTGATAAATGTACTAATTTTACTATACAAAATTTAAATTTATCTAATACAGACTCTGGTATACAATTAATATCATCATCAAATATTGATATTTCGAACTGTATTATTTCAAACAATACCAATGGTATTCAAATTACCAATTCGATAAATAATAATGTTACCAATTGCACTATATTTAACAATACTTATGGTGGAATTAATATCCAGAATTCTCCAAATAATATTATTTTAAATAATGACTTCTTTAACGATGGTATTGTGATGGGTGGAAAATCTCAGGAATTATTCAATCAATCAGCAAATACATCATTATTTAATTGGACATTACAAACAATTCATAATAATACTGTCAATGGTAAACCAATATATTATTATACTAATCGGAATGGAGTTTCTATTCCCAGTGATGCTGGTCAGATTATACTTGCAAATTGTACGAACTTTACAATATATAACACTATAATTTCAGATGTTGAGTTTGGAATTCAATTAGGGTATTCATCTAATAATACTATTTTTCAAAATAATATTTCAGATTGTGGTTTCGGTGTAACTATTCTATATGGCTCTGATAATAATAAATTATTTTATAATCATTTTTTAAACAATACTTACAATGCTTATGATAACCGTAGTAATAAATGGGATAATGGTTATCCTTCTGGTGGTAACTACTGGGATGATTACCATGGTGTAGATGCAAACAATAATAGTATAGGTGATACACCTTATGATATTCTTGGTGGTGGTAATCAAGATAGATATCCTTTAGGTTATTTTTCAAATAATATTCCTATTGCTAATTTTACGTATAGTCCAAGCTCTCCAACTACTCTTGATATCATTCAATTTTATGATACATCTATTGATGTTAATGGTTCTATTGATTCTTGGTATTGGGATTTTGGTGATGGTAATATTTCTTTTAGTCAAAATCCTACACATAGATATTCTGAAAATGGAGAGTATTATGTATTACTTAATGTATCAGATGAATACGGTTTGAACTGTATCACTTTGAAAAACATATATGTCAGTAATGCAGCTCCAGTTGTGGATTTCTTATATGGACCAGCAGAACCAACTACAGCTGATACTGTTCATTTTTATGATCTTTCATATGATTTAGATGGATATGTTGTTAATTGGACATGGGATTTCGGTGATGGTAATATTAGTTATAAACAAAATCCAACACATCATTACATACAATCTGGCAATTATTCAGTTTGTCTTACAATAAAAGACAATGATGGATTAAGTAATAGCTATTGTAAAACTATAAATATATCTATTTCTGAGATTGATATGGATATAAACTTAATCTCTGGTTGGAATCTTATTTCAATTCCAGCATTGACTGATTGGCGAGCATCAGATATCGAATATAATCTAACAGAATGTATAAGTGTTAGTCGTTGGGATAGTGCTAATCAGACTTATAAAACTTATATTGTTGGTGGGCCACCTACATTTGATTTCCCAATAGAGGATGGTTGTGGTTATTTTGTTGATATTGCAGGAACGGACACTTTATCTATCATGGGATATCCAATAAGTGTTGTAAGTATTCCTCTCAAGATTGGTTGGAATCTACTTGGGTGGTATCATGAAAGTGATACTATTGCTAGTAGTCTTTCTGAAAATATTAGTGGTTGTACGAGTGTTAGTCGTTGGAATGCTAGTTTGCAGACTTATGATACGTATATTGTTGGTGGACCTCCTACTTTTGATTTTATTGTAACTCGTGGTATGGGTTTATTTGTGGATGTAACAGAAGAATCAGTTTGGCATGGAGAAGGATAATAGTTTATAAAAAATTTAATTAATTGCTATTAAGATTATATAAAATTAAAATAAAACTATAAAACATTATACAAACTATTCTTTTTTCTATTTGTTTTATGTGTTATTAGTTTATAATTAATATAATTTTAAGTTATTCTATAATACTATGAAATTTTATAGCATTTTAAAAAAAGATGTGGTGAAATAATGAATAGGAAAATTTTTGGTATTGCAGTTTCGATGCTTGTATTGATGCTATTGACCTCCTTTGTTTTATCGGCATCACAAATAAAAATTGATAATTCCCAAGACATAGATTCATCTATTGAATATGGAAAATATTATTCAAAAACTGATACACCTCCAGGAGATAGTGGTACCGATGTAACCATTGAAATTTTACCTTTTAATCCACCAATAACAATATCACAATATGGTGGTAATTATCAATACTCTATTGAATCTCTTAATAACGAAAGTAATTCGATTTCTTTTGATATATGGACAATGTATACATTACCTAATGGATCTACATATGGGCCGGTTTTTGGACCGGTTGGTATTCAGTTACCAGATAAATGGTCTGCATATCGTGAAGATCTTTCTGATTATGTCCTGGGTGATATGCCAGGAGGAGATTATACCTATATTGCAAATGTTGGTATTTATCCAGATACCATTTGGAATAACGATAGTTTTATTTTTAATAAATTACCTAGCAACGGAGGATGGTATTATCAGAATCCTGGAAATGATGAGGATTTAGAAGCAGTCTCATTTTCTGATGAAAACAACGGATGGGCAGTAGGTTATGATACTATTATGCATACAACAGATGGTGGAGATACTTGGAGTGAACAAGATGATCAACAATATTACAATGTAGGTTATGATGCTGTTGATTTTATTAACTCTCAAACAGGTTGGATAGCTGGAGGTTTAATACAAAAAACAACAGATGGTGGAAACACTTGGACTGAACAATACGATCCAAGTAGCTATGGTATTAATTCTATACAGTTTGTGGACGCTAATAATGGATGGGCTACTGGTGGAGAAATTGATACATATAATAATATTTATAATCGGGTAATTATTCATTCTTCTGATGGAGGAAATACCTGGAGTACTCAATTATATGAATCAGGATATTACTATTATGATTATATAGAACCTTTATATGATATATGTATGCTTGATACAAGTAATGGATGGGCAGTTGGTGCCTATGGAGCTGTTTTCCATACAAATGACGGAGGTAGCAACTGGGTTGAACAAAGATTAGGAGAATATAATGATCTATTTGGAGTATCGTTCATAGATCTCAACAATGGTTGGGCTGTTGGTGAAGAAGGAACGATTATATATACTAATGATGGTGGGAATACCTGGTCGTATTATTATTCCCTTGATATCATTGATAATCTGAATTCAATTATATTTACAGATGCTAATAATGGATGGATTGCAGGTGGAGGATTTTATCCATATCATGGAACTATTTTACATACAGATGATGGTGGTACAACTTGGGATTTTCAAGACACTGGAACAGAAGATTTAGAATACTATCTTAATGATATCGATTTTGTAAACAATAATATGGGTTGGGCCGCAGGAGGTACTTGGTATCCATTTGAAGGTGTTATTTTACATACAGAAAATGGTGGAGGATCATCAGTTCAACCAGTTCTATCCTATACACCAACATCAATTGATTTTGGTGAGATGTATGGTTCACAATCAGATGATGTAACATTTAATATATGGAATAGTGGTACTGGTGTTTTAAACTATAATCTATATCCTGAGGCTGCTAAGACATGGATAACTATAGATCCTGATGAAGGTTTTTCATCTGGTGAAACAGATAGTCTATCAGTTATTATCGATACTGGTGGTTTACAACCTGGTCAATATGTAAATAATATTACTGTTTACTCTAATGGTGGAACAGCAATTGTACCTGTATATATTACAATACTCGAGGCTAATCAAATCCTTTGTTATTCACCTCATTCTTATGATTTTGGATACATACCGCAATACCAACTTGTAACAACAAATCTAAGTATTTGGAATTGTGGAACAGGAGTTATGTATTATTGGATTGATGATTCAGGTACTTTTTGTGTGGTTGAACCGTGGTCAGGGAGTTCTGATAGTGGTGAAGTCAAAAATCACACAATTATGTGTTTTACATCAGGATTATCACCAGGACCACATCAATGTGATCTTACCATATATGGTCCAATTGGTGAACCACCGGGGATTGTTACTATATACGTAAATGTTACTAGTTATGGTTTTAATAATGCACCTAATGATCCTTACAATCCTCTTCCAGGTAATGGCACAACAAATGGAGAAACCGCTCCAGTTTTATCTGTAGTTGTAACTGATCCAGATTCAGATCTAATGACCGTGAGCTTCTATGATGCATCTGATGATAATCTTATTGGCACTGATTTAAATGTTATGAGTGGTACTCGAGCTTATGCAATTTGGAGTGATTTATCCATTGATTCAACATACAATTGGTATGCTGTTGCTCATGATCAAGAAGATACAGTTCAATCTGATACATATTCGTTTACAGTCGAGGAGCAAACAAATGGATCAGTTGCAGTTGAGATAACATTAAATATTGGTTGGAACCAGATCGGTTGGGCTAATAGTTATGATACAACTGCAAGTAGTCTTTCAGAAAACATTACAGGTTGCATTTCAGTTAGTTCTTGGGATAGTATAGGTCAAACTTATAATACTTATATTGTTGGTGGTCCACCAACTTTTGACTTTACAATATCTAGTGGTATGGGACTATTTGTAGAGGTTGATCAAGCATCGATTTGGCATGGAGAAGGATAAATTCCTTTTCTCCCTCTATAATTTAATTCAAATTGGTAAGATATTGATATTGATTTATACAATAATATTTAAATTATAATATAACATTCTACATTTAAAAGGTGAGAGAATGGAAAATTCATTGTGTAAGTCAATAATTTTAGTAATAACAATATTTTTAATTTTTTATTCGTTTACTCCTCTTATTGGAAGTCAAAAAATAAATATTATTAAAAATAAATCAGAATTAAAAATTAGATCTGATGAAATAGTTAAAGATATAGATACTGCATTTAGGGAAGATCTTCGTGATTATCCTGATATTCTTTGGTGGTATGATTTAGATGCTCCGTGTTTTGGATCGGCAGCAACTGATGATATTGATAATGATGGATATTTAGAGCTTGTTTTTGGAACATATTTTAATGATGAGCATGTTTATGCTTTAAACGCCAATGATGGTTCTTTTCTTTGGAATTATGATACTGGTGGATGTAATGACGCTTCACCAGTTATTTCTGATGTTGATCTTGATGGAGAGTTAGAGGTTATTATACCTGCTTCTTCACCATATATGGTTTATTGTTTTGATGGTGCCACTGGATCTATTGAATGGACTAGATCTACTGGTTATCCTAATTGTATTGATTCACCACCAGCTGTTGCAGATGTTGATAATGATGATAAACCAGAAGTTATACTTGGTACATGGTATGGATATGTTTTTTGTTTAAATGGTGAAGATGGAAGTATATGTTGGCAGATTAATTTAGGATCAAATAGTTATTTTCAAGCGGGACCTAATATCTTAGATCTAGATGATGATGGTTACCTTGATATTGTTATTGCGCAATATGCTGGTGATTGTAGAATCTATGGTTTAAAAGGTATTGATGGTTCTGTTCTATGGTATTCAGATCTACCAGATGATTATATGTATCATGGTGCTTCATTTGCTGATATCGATGAGGATGGTCTACCAGAGATAGTTATTGGTTGCTATGATAACTACGTGTATGTTTTAAATGGTGAAGATGGTAGTCTATTGTGGAATTATTATGCACCTAATTATATTGCATCTCCTACTTCTATTGCTGATTTAAATAATGATGGTCATTTTGAAATTGTGTTTACATCATATAACTATCTTGGTGTTTTATCATATACAGGTAGTTTACTCTGGAGTTATACTGCGGGTGGATCAATGTTTAGAGGAGCATCAATCGCTGATATTGATGGAAATGATGTTCTTGATGTAGTTTTTGGCGCTGATGATGGTATCTTGAGAGTATTACAGGGTGACAATGGTCAAGTTGTATGGATTTTAGATCTTGAAGCACATTATCAAAATACTTTTCAAATTGATAATGCACCAGTTATTGAAGATTTCGATAATGATGGAAAACTTGATATTTTTATAATCGGTGGATTTGGAACATCAAATCCTCCAGATAATAACCATGGACGAGGATATGTAATAGCTGCTGGTGATGGAACTGGTAATGGTTGGCCTATGTTTAGACATGATGTTTATCATAGTGCATGTTTTAACAATCTACAAAACCAGGCGCCAATCGCAGTTGATGATTATACCTATACATATATTGATGAAAATGTTTGGATAAATATTACAGATAATGATTATGATCCTGATGGAGAAATAGACCCAACTACTGTAGATGTTGTAGATTATCCAACAAATGGAAATATATGGGTTGATCCTATTAATGGAAATATATCTTATACACCTGATCCTTATTTTGTTGGAAGAGATATACTAAATTATACAGTTTGTGATAATGATGGAATAGTATCAAATATAGGCAATGTTGAAATCTATGTGATTACAAATGATATGATTTTTATTGGAATAGATCTTTGTTATAGTTGGAATCTTGTAACTATTCCTGTTGAAAATGTTTGGTGGGCTTCAGATATCTCAGATAACCTTACTGGTTGTATAAGTGTTAGTTGTTGGGATAGTATTAATCAAACCTATGATACGTATATTGTTGGTGGTCCACCGACATTTGATTTTATAATTGAGGATGGTTGTGGTTATTTTATAGAGATGAACCAGCCAGATAGTTTATTGATATCTGGACAAACTATTGATATTGTAAATATACAAATGAAAATAGGTTGGAACCTACTAGGTTGGTATCAAACTTATGATACAACAGCAATTAGTCTATCTGAAAATATCACAGGATGTATCAGTGTAAGTTGTTGGAACACATCTATGCAGACATATGATACGTATATTGTTGGTGGCCCTCCAACATTTGATTTCACAGTTAAACAAGGTATAGGGTTATTTGTTGAAGTTACAGAAGAATCAATTTGGTATGGAGAAGGTTAAAAAACTATGGAGATAATTACGAGATAATGAAAAACAAATTAAAAACAAAAATAATAATAATCTACACTACATGTTTACTTTTTATAATATCAACCGCACACATCTGTATTGCTGAGCCTTTACCAGTCTATGGTCAAGCATTATTTGAAGATGGTGACATTGCAGAAGGAGCATTTGTCAATGTAACATCAGATAAAGGATATCTAACTACAACTGTTGATTATGGTGGATACTGGCAAGTAGACTGCGGAGATCCAAAAAACTGGCCATTAGGAACACCAATTAATATAAAAATTAATATCATAAAAAATGGTAAAACATGGCTAGGAGAAAAAAATAGTGTTATAGATTCAAAATATGTTAATACTGGAACAATAATACTATATTCAACAGAAAATGATGTTTCAAATATCAAACCAGTAGCAAATATAACACTTGATCAATCATATAAATATTTTGTAGGGGAAAGTATTGTTTTTGATGGCTCAAATAGTTATGATTCTGATGGAGAAATCATTGAATATAAATGGGTTTTTACAAAAAATGAAGATTCCTATACTATAAAATCTAGTATTCCAAAGATAAGTCATATATTTACAGAACCTGGACTATACAATATAGAACTTCAAGTAAAAGATGATCGAGAAGATATCGATATAGTAACAGATACAATTAATATTTCAAATGATCCAACAGTAGTTGATATAATATGTGATAAAACAGGTAATACATATCAAAACATAACGTTTGAAGCAAAAATTCTTAAAGATATTATAATTATTAATTACACCTGGGATTTTGATGATGATACCTGTGGATATAATAAGAAAATAGATCATATCTATAAATCATCAGGAACTTATTTTGTAAAATTAATAGTAAAAGATAATGAAAACAATAAATATTACACCTCAAAAGAAATAATAATAGATACAGACTCAGATAACGATCATTTATCTGATAATTTAGAAGAAAGGATTGGTTCATCAATCTATACATCAAATGATTATATAGATATTAGTATTAATGGTAATGAACACATTATAATCGATACTAACAATGATACAAAATATGATATTTTCTATAATCAAACTAATAACAAAACCTCAAACCTAAAACTTGAAAATGATGACTATTTAATTGATGATGATATCGATGGAAAATATGATTATAAATATAACACGACAAAAGAAACACTTACCAAATATATTGATGACAGTAGTGAAAAAAACAATGATAAAAACAAAGAAGAGGAGCAAGAAACTCCAGGTTTTTCTATAATATTAATATTAGGTTTAATTGTTATAATGATTCTTTTATATAAAAAAATAAATGACAATGTTTGATATATTCTAGTATATAAATAGATATTACCAATCTAAATCTTAAATAATATCTATTTTATTATTTTAATAAATATTATAATTAATATAAATTTGTATTTTACCAAATTTTATTTTATATTATATATCTTATTATATTATAAAAACTGAATGCTACTGAATAATAAGTTTTATATAAAGAAAATTTATATTAATTTGTTAACAATCAATATAAAGCATAATCTTAGATTAATTACCATTTATTATTAAAAAATAAAAATAATTAAATTGGTGGAGGTGTAAAAACAATATAACTTTCCATTAACTTAAGATAGGAATAATACAAATAAAAAATTAAAATGAAAAATTTTTGGAGGTGACAGAACGAGGAGAAAAAAAATACTAAGTGTTATTGTTCTTTTGCTTATTATTAGCATAAGCTGTTCAGTGTCAGCTTCAAATTTTTCAATAAAATCCTTGAAAATAAGTAATTTAAATATATTAAATAATAATCAGGATAGATTATTACTGGTGAGAATTCCTTATTCTGATTATAATCTTAAATTTATATCAGATAATAATTATGAAATAATAGAATATAGGATTGACGAATGGATTGATATTACTATAAGTGAAAAAAATCTAATAAAACTATCTGAAAATTCAATTAATTACACAATTAAAATAGACGATATTGATAAACTATGTAATGATGTAAGAGGGCAGTATCATACTTTTCCGGAAATTGAGCAGATACTGCAAACAATTGTAAATGATCATCCAGATATCACTAGTCTTTTTTCAATTGGAAAATCCTATGAAGGTAGAGATATCTGGTGTTTAGAAATATCAGATAATCCCGGTGTTGATGAAGATGAACCCGGAGTTTTTTTTATGGGTCTTCATCATGCTCGTGAATGGCCAACTGTGGAGATCTGTTTGTATATCGCCAATAATTTAACTGATTATTACAATATTGATTCAGACATTACTAATCTTGTAAACAATAGACGATTATGGATAGTTCCTTGTCAAAATCCTGATGGATATGTATATAGTCATGATCAGGGTCATAATATGTGGCGTAAGAATAGACGATATTTTCCACAATGGAATACATATGGTGTAGATGTTAATAGAAACTATGGTGGTTCATCAAATGGTGATATATGGGGATCTTGGGGATCTATTGCTGATGCATCTGTAACTCATTATCCAAGTAATGATGTGTTTTGTGGTCCATGGTCTGAATCTGAAAATTGTACTCAAGCAATAAAAAATTTTTATTTACAGAATAATATCTGCGCATCAATTTCTTGGCATACATATTCTGAGCTAGTATTATGGCCATGGAGCTATAGTATCTCTATAACAGCTCCTGATGATACATATCTTAGTCAAGTTGGAACAACAATGGCATCTTTGATTACTCAGCAGGATGGAACAGGTACATATACTCCTGAACAAGGTGCTCAGCTTTATCCTACAACAGGTGATACTGATGATTGGGCGTATGGATATGGTCATTATGTTCAGGGAAGACCTACATTTGCTTATACAATTGAAGCATGTACATCTTTTTATCCTTCTGAAGTTTATCTAGATCAGGTTTGTATGGAAAACTATGATGGTGGTTTTTATTTATTGCAAGAAGCTGTAAACATAAACAATGTAGTACCAAGAGTTATACCACCTATAATATCAGATATGTCCAATGATTCTGATGGTAATTACACTGTTTCATGGACTCAACAGAATATAGATGCCCAACCAGATTATTATCAATTAGACGAACTAAGCAATCTAACTATTTATACTGATGATGCTGAATCAGGTTCTTCATTGTGGAATCTTGATGGTTTTTCACTGTCAACTACTCGTTCATATTCATCCTCTCATAGTTTTAAATCAAGGTATTCTAATGAAGATGTATCTGCTATGACTACTAATTATCCAATACCTATTACCTTTGGGATGAATCTTAGTTACTGGTGTTGGTATGACATCGAAGATAATTATGATATGGGATTTGTAGAAGTAAGTAAAGATGGTAGATCCTATACTTTACTTGATACTTTCACAGGTTCTTCTAATGGCTGGGTTTATAAAGAATATTCACTTAAAGACTGGATTAATGAATCAGTTTTTATACGTTTTAGATATACTACTGATTCAAGTACTCAGGATGAAGGATTCTATGTTGATAATATATATCCAGTTCCTGATTTTGAAACAGTTTCTACTATTTCAGATACAATAACATCTACATTCTATAATATTTATGATAATAATGAGGGTATGTATTATTACCGTGTTAAAGGACATAACCCAGCGCATGGATGGGGTGATTATAGTACACTTGAAAGTATGAATGTATCTTATGATTCAAATCTTAGGCCTATCGCTAATTTTACTTATAATCCTTTAAACCCAACAACTAATGATTTAATTCAATTTATTGATACCTCTACTGATTCAGATGGATCTATTGAATCATGGTCTTGGGATTTTGGAAATGGAAATACTTCAACATTACAAAATCCATCATATAATTATCAAAACAAAGGTATATATTTAGTATCACTCACAATAGCTGATAATGATAATGATGTTGATACAAAAATCAAAGAGCTATATGTCAATAATTTTGGCCCTAATGCTGCTTTTTCATATCATCCTTCAAATCCTTTAAAGGATGATATAGTTCAGTTTACTGATGAGTCATTTAATACATCTGATGGTAATATTTCTTCTTGGTATTGGGAGTTTGGCGATGGTAATACATCAACTATGCAACATCCAACCCATAGCTACAGCTTTAACGGAAGTTATCAGGTAAATCTAACTGTTACGAATAATACTGGTATAATAGATAGTATATCTAAAAATCTTTATGTAGGTTTATTAAATATTGATATTTCATTATTTACAAATTGGAATCTTATAACAATACCAGTACAGACTAATTGGCGGGCGTCTGATATCGCTGATAATCTTACAGGTTGCATGAGTGTTAGTCGTTGGGATGCTGTGAATCAGACATATAAAACATATATAGTAGGTGGTCCACCCACATTTGATTTTATTATTGAGGATGGTTTTGGATATTTTGTTGAAATAACCGGATTTGATACATTGTCTATAATGGGATATCCAATAAACAGTGTTAATAATCCACTAAAAATTGGTTGGAATCTAATTGGTTGGTATCATGAATATAATACCATGGCGAGTAGTCTTGCGGAGAATATAACTGGTTGTATTAGTATTAGTTGTTGGAATGCTAGTTTGCAGACTTATGATACATATATAGTGGGTGGTCCACCCACATTTGATTTCACAATAAACCAAGGTATAGGGTTATTTGTGGAGGTTACAGAAGAATCAATTTGGTATGGAGATGGTTGAATAATATAAAAGGAAGGTAATAATTATGAAAAAGAAATCAGCAATAATAATAAGTATAATACTGATGCTAGCAGGTTTTTTACCACATGTTTCAAGTATAAGTTTAAATCTACACCAAGAATCATTATTAAAAGATAATATAGATGAGGAAGAATATTTAATTGGGGAAAATCCAAATGAAGATTTTACTATAAATTACATTCAAAAAGATGAAGAAATCCAAATATCTTTAAAGATTAATGATTACATAAAAACACCTAAAATCATTGATAATAAAGTATATTATTCAGTTAATATTGGAGAAGAATCACAAATTCTAGATAAAGGATGCCCTGATCTTCCAAATATCTGTAGGAGTTTTATTATACCTAATGATAAAAAAATGATGTTCAAGATTATTGAATCTTCTTATGAAACCGTTTATGATATAGATATCGCTCCATCTAAAGGAAATATAATCCGACCTAATTCACCAGAAAACACACCATATGAATTTGGAGAAATATATAATGAAGACACTTGGTATCCAAAAAACATTGTTGAATTAAGAGATCCATATATATTAAGAGATTTTAGAGGACAAACTATTTGTCTCCAACCTTTTCAATACAATCCTGTAAAAAGAATTCTTAGGGTATATACCTCAATAACATTTGATTTTATACCAGATGGACCTGGAGAAATTAATGTTTTAAAAAGTCCTACAGTTAATGAAAAACGATCTATTTCATTTAATAACATTTATGAAAATCTTTTCTACAATTATGGAGATTTTGGCTATACACCTGTTTCTGAAGAGGGAAACATGCTAATAATATGTTACAATGATTTTTATGATGATATGCAACCATTTGTATCTTGGAAAAATATGAAAGGAATTCCAACTGAGATAATAAATGTATCAGATGCAGGTAGTACAGCTACTAATATCAAAAATTATATTGTAAACTATTATAATTCAAATGGATTGACATTTGTATTATTAGTAGGTGACATCGATCAAGTTCCTACAATAAATATTGGAAGTTCAGCATCTGATCCAAGTTATGGTTTTATAACTGGTTCAGATAGTTATCCAGAAGTTTTTGTAGGTAGGTTTTCAGCACAGAACTCAATACAACTAGATACGATGATCAATCGTACACTTGCATATGAAAAAAATCCTGTTCTCTCTCTTGATTGGTACAATAAAGGAGTTGGAATTGGATCAAATGAGGGTGGTCCTGGAACTGGAAAAGGTGATGATAATGAAGCAGACTGGCAACATATAAGAAATATTAGAGCAGATCTACTTAATTTTACTTACACATTAGTTGATGAATTATATGATGGCTCTCATGGAGGTGAAGATGCATCTGGAAATCCAAGTTCAAGTGATGTATCCACAAGTGTAAATGATGGGAGAAGTATCATAAATTATTGCGGTCATGGTAGTTATAATGGATGGTCGACAACTGGATTTAGTACATCTAATGTTAATAGCCTTATAAATGATAATATGCTTCCTTTTATAATTTCTGTTGCATGTAACAATGGTCAATTTGATGATTATAGTGAATGTTTCTGTGAAGCATGGCAAAGAGCTACTCATAATGGTGTTCCAACAGGTGCTATAGCAATAACTGGTTCTTCAATAAGTATGAGCTGGGATCCACCTATGGATGGTCAAGATGAAATGAATGATTTATTAACAGAACAGTATCCTAATAATATTATGCATACTATCGGTGGTATACATGCAAATGGTTGCATGCATATGAATGATGAATATGGATCATCAGGTTATACTGAAACAGATTTTTGGCATATCTTTGGCGATCCCTCTTTAATAATTCGAACAGATATTCCAGCTAATATGACTGTTACTCATTCATCAATTCTTATCACTGGCACAACTGCTTTTGAAGTAAATGTTGCAGATACTGAAAATGCCCTCTGTGCAGTTTCTATTAATAATATACTTCTAGGTTTTGGCTATACAGATGAAAATGGTGAATGTATTATAAATTTTGATCAGCCAATTGATGATATAGAAACTGTCACATTAGTAGTAACAGCATTTAATAAAAATCCATATATCACCACAATAGATGTGCTTCCACCTGTTCGACAGCCAGCTGAATTTGAACCGATAGAAGGTGTACTTATAAGATATCCATTTGGTATTAATTATGATGTAATTGCTGAAATGTCTGAAGATGTAGAGGTTATTACAATTGTTTCTAGTGAGAGTCAAAAAAATACAGTTGAAAATCTTTATCAGAGTAATAGTGTTAACACTGATCACACGAGCTATTTAATTGCTCCATCTGATAGCTACTGGACACGTGATTATGGTCCATGGTTTATCTTTAACCAAACAAATAAAGAATTTGAAGTCGTTGATTTTGAATATAATAGACCAAGTCGACCTAATGATAACAACATTCCATATAGATTTGCATTGAATCAGAGTTTAATATATAACTATATGGACATTGTTCATACAGGTGGTAACTATATGACAGATGGGCAAGGAATATCTGTATCTACTGATCTTGTATGGACTGAGAACCCGACAATGACTCCTGAAGAGATTAATCAAACCGTTAGTCAATACCTTGGAATTGAGACCTATCATGTGAGACCAGATGTTAATAATGAATACATCAAACACATCGATTGCTGGGGTAAATATCTATCACATGATACTATTATGATTAGAGAGGTTCCAATAACTCATTCGCAGTATGATGAGATAGAAGATGCAGTAGATTATTTTGAAAGTCAGTTATCTTGTTACGGAAAACCATACAATGTGGTACGTGTTTATACACCAAATAATGAGCCATATACTAATTCACTTATATTAAATGATAAAGTACTAGTACCACAAACAGGAAGTCAATGGGATGATGATGCGATTCTATCTTATCAAAATGCTATGCCTGGTTATGAGGTACTTGGTTTTACTGGGTCTTGGGAATCAACAGATGCACTACATTGTAGAGTAAAAGGAATTCCAGATAGAGATATGCTATATATCGAACACACACCATCATGCTATTATCTACCATCAGATGATGGTTTTTATATTGAAGCACAAGTAATTGCTTATAGTGATACAAATCTTCTTTCTTCGTCTCCAAAGATTTTCTGGAAAAACTCGACAGGTATCTGGAATGATGTAGCTATGACTAATGTTGGAGAAGATATCTATGGAGGATATATTCCTTCTCATCCATGTGGAGAGACCATTTATTATTATATAAATGCACAAGATGAATCCGGTAGAAATGAAAATCACCCTTATATAGGTGCTAGTGATCCGCATAGTTTTAATGTAACGCTTGTACCTGATATATGGATTGATCCATTAAGTATTGATCTTATTGGTAGCGCTGATTTTCCAGTTAATGATTTATTAACTATTGGAAATCATGAATTCGCAGGTGAGACATTAGATTTTTCCTTATCCTGTACTGACAATGAAGGATATGGATGGTTAAGTGTTGATACAACATCTGGGTCAATATTAGTTAATGAAACGATGGATATATTAGTAACAGCTAATACAACTGGTTTATCAATAGGCGATTATTTTGAGACAATAAATATTAATTGTAATGATCCTGATGAACCCAGCTTAATTATACCAGTATATTTGACAATAATATATTCTAATGATATCGGTGTTGTATCTGTAAATAGTCCAAAAGGAACACTACCTAATGGTTTTTATACTGTAAATGCGACTATAAAAAATTATGGTATTCAAGATCAGGTAGATTTAATAGTTAATTGTACTATTATGGAAGGTATTTTTGGTACGTTTATAGATGAGGATTTTTCAGGATCATTTCTACCTCAAGGGTGGAGTCAAGAAGAACCTAATGAATGGACTCAGCATGAGAGTAATAATGCAGGGGGTTTATCACCTGAGGCATATCTCTTTTGGGATGATATAAATGGTGATTATGCATGTTTGGATTCAAAACCAGTAAATACTATTGGCGCACCAAGTCTTAAATTAACTTTTAATCATTCAATAGATCAGTACATAGGTTTTTTTAATTGTCGAGTTTTTGCACGGGCAAATACTCTTGAAAATTGGATGGAGATTACTCCTTGGTCAAACCCAGTGTCGGAGGATATCAGTGCTGAACAAAGAACAATTGATATAACTAGTTATATTGGTGCTGAAACTCAGGTTAGATTTGAATTTTCAGGGGATAACTATTGTTTATATGAGTGGAGTATAGATGATGTTCTTGTATATTCACCTGAATCACGTCTACCAGGAGATATAGTATATACAGTAGAAGATATATTAAATATTAACGCTTTGACAACAGAGTTTATCGAGTTTACCCCTCCTTGGGAAATTAATACAAATGGATTTTATGCAATAAAAATTACAACGAAACTAGCTGATGATCAAGATAGTAGTAACGATGTTTGTATAGGTCCTGTTGAAATATTTGAGGATACAAGTCCACCAGTTTTATCCAATATAAATGATTTTCCTGATCCTCAGATTGTTGATGGTTTTGTTAATATTAGTGTTACGGCTATAGATGAAACTATTATAAGTTCTGTGTATGTAGATATAACTGGTCCAACTGGTTTTACACCTGTTAATGTTTCTATGGCTCTTTATAGCTCTGATGGTTATTATTATAATAACAATTACTCTGTTGTTGGTAATTATAGTTATTTTATTTGGGCTTGTGATACTATTGGACATAGTATAAGTTCATCAACTTATAATTTTACTATTCTTGATGAGAGTTGTTTATCTGTTGATATAACCTTTAATCCTGGTTGGAATCTTATTTCAATACCATTGGTAAATGATTTAAATGCTAGTGATTTAGCATATAATATCACTTCATGTATATCTGTTAGCTGCTGGGATGCTATTGTTCATACATATGAAACCTTTATAGTAGGTGGTCCTCCTAGTTTTGATTTTGAAATTGAAGCTGGTTGTGGTTATTTTGTTGAAGTTGCTGAACAAAGTACGTTGACGATGGTTGGTATTAGTGTTATTAGTGTTAACATTCCGCTTAAGGTGGGCTGGAATCTTCTTGGCTGGTTCTATGATTATGATACATCTGCGATTAGTCTTTCTGAAAATATCACTGGTTGTATTAGTGTTAGTTGTTGGAATGCTAGTTTGCAGACTTATGATACATATATTGTTGGTGGTCCTCCTAGTTTTGATTTCACCATAAGTTGTGGTATGGGTTTATTTGTGGAAGTTACAACTGAGAGTATCTGGTTTGGAGAAGGGTAGTAATCCATTTTTGGATAAATTTTCTACCAATCTCTAAATTAATATTAAAAATTAAATCAAAATATTAATATAAAATAAAATATTCTACTAAAGATTTAATTTATTTGATTAATAAAAAATATAAAAGAAGGTTATAAAAAATGAATAAAAAATCTATGATTATAATAACAATACTTTTAATAATAGTAAGTTTAGGATTAACTACTTTTACAAATGCAATAACATACAATATTAATGTTAAAACTGATACATATAAAGTAATATGTATTCAATCTACAAATACTAATAATAAAAATCCCACTTTTTTTAATTTACCATCAACTTATGACTTGAGAGATATTAATTGTGTAACATCTGTTAAAGATCAACAGGGTGGAACATGTTGGACACATGGTGTTATGGCGGCTATTGAGGGAAACCTATTAATGACTGGTAGCTGGACTAATGCTGGTGAAACAGGCGAACCAAATCTTGCTGAGTATCATCTTGACTGGTGGAATGGTTTCAATACTTATAATAATGATGATGACCCAGGTGGTGGTGGTCTTACTGTTCATCAAGGAGGAGATTATCTAGTCGCTTCTGCATATCTAACAAGATGCGAAGGTGCTGTTAGAGATATGGATGGTCAATCATATAACACTGCTCCTGAAAGATATAACGAAAGTTATCACTATTATTATCCAAGAGATATAGAGTGGTATGTTGCTGGTGAAGATCTATCTAATATTGATACTATTAAAGAAAAAATCATGACAGATGGAGTTATTGGAACTTGTATGTGTTACGATAGTCAATTCATCGACGGAAATTATTGTCATTATCAACCACCAAGTAGTTCACTTGATCCCAATCATGCAGTAGCAATTATTGGTTGGGATGATAACAAAAATACACAAGCCCCAGAAAGTGGCGCATGGCTATGTAAAAATAGTTGGGGCGCGAGCTGGGGTATTGATGGTTTTTTCTGGATTTCTTATTATGATAAACATTGTTGTAAACATCCTGAAATGGGTGCAATATCTTTTCAAGATGTTGAACCTCTGATTTATGAGAATATATATTATCATGATTATCACGGATGGAGAGATACGAAAGAAAACTGTACAGAGGTATTTAACGTATTTACTGCAACTGATAATGAACTGTTAAAAGCAGTTAGCTTTTATACAGCAGAGGATAATGTATCATTTCAAGTAAAAATCTATAATACATTTATAAATAATACTTTAGGAGATGAACTAACTTCTACATCAGGTTTTATAAATCATACTGGTTTTCATACCATTGATTTAAACAATAGTGTTATGCTTACACAAGGTGATCTTTTCTATATTTATCTGAATTTATCAAACGGTGGTCAACCATATGATAGAACCTCTGATGTGCCTGTTCTACTAGGTAATAGAGGTAGAACCATTGTTGAATCTAGTGCTAATCCTGGTGAAAGCTTTTTTTAT
>CAZVNH010000007.1:21450-22206 GCA_964628575.1 uncultured Thermoplasmatales archaeon
ATGAAACACAATGGGATGATTTATATGATTTTGATGATACTGCTAATTTTTGTATCAAGGCCTTAGTTGCACCACCTCTAATGATATCTTTTCCAGAAGGACTTCCTGAATCAATATTGCCATGTACATCTTCAAATATTAAAATACAAATAGATGAAATTGCAGATTCTTATATTCCCGGTTCAGGTAAAATATACTATAGATATGATAATAGTCCATTTCAAAACCTTACTTTGATAAATATTGGTAACAATCTTTATAATGTAACACTTCCACCTGCAAATTGTGGTGATTCTCCTGAGTTTTATTTTACATTTGAAAGTAGTTTGTCAGGAACTATATATATGCCATCTGATGCCCCTGCTTCAACTTACTCATGTTTGGTAGGTGAATTTACTACTTTTTTCTCTGATGATTTCTCATTTGATAATGGTTGGACAGTTGAAAATAGTATAGATCTAACAGCTGGTGCATGGGAACGAGGTATACCCATCGGTGGAGGAGACCGTGGTGATCCATCAACTGATTATGACGGTTCAGATTATTGTTATCTAACTGAAAATGTTTACGGTGACTCAGATGTAGATAATGGATATACCTGGTTGATATCTCCCTCTTTTAATTTACAATCAGTTCTTAATACAAAGATAAGTTATGCTTTATGGTATACCAATAACTATGGATCAAATCCTAATGATCATTTATTTAAAACATATATATCAGATGATAATGGTACATCATGGGTTCTTGAAGAAA
>CAZVNH010000008.1:0-22038 GCA_964628575.1 uncultured Thermoplasmatales archaeon
TTGAATTTGATATTGATTTACTTTTTCTTTCTATATTTGATCTATTTCACTATAAATATCTTTGAAGTAAGATGTGTTCTTTAAAATTCCTATATTTCTAGGAATTTTTTCTTCTAAAATTTGTAATATACCTGGTTTTAAATTGAATTTATCAACCATTATTTCTTTTGCACCAAATTCAAAAAAAGTATCAATTATCCCAGGTAAATCATCCTTTTTAATTGTTGGGTAAATTGGACCGAAAAATACACTTGTTTTTATTCCAGTTTTAGAAATTTTTTTCATCGCATTAAGTCTTTTTTGAATAGATGAAGAGAATGGCTCTAAAATCTTTCTCTCAGAATCAATTAATGTTCCAATACTAAACATAACTTCTATATCTTTAAATTTTAAAATAAGATCAATATCTCTTGCTACAAGATCTGATTTAGTCTGGATATGAACAGGAAAATTATGAATCAAAAGTTGCTCTAAACAAAATCTTGTAAGCTTGTATTTTTTTTCAATTGGTTGATATGGATCAGTAACAGTTGAAATTGCAACAATACCTTTCCTTTTCTTTTTTAATTCCTTTGAAAGAACGACAGGGATATTTGTTTTCACATCAACAAAATTTCCCCAGTTTTCTCTATTAAGTCTAAGAACGTTTGGAACATAACAATAACAACAGTTATGTTGACAACCTCTATAAGGATTTAATGAATAATCAAGACCAGGTAAGTTAGACCTTGATAATGCTGTTTTACATTTAATTTCATTAATTTTCATTATTTAAAATCCTCGAGTCTTTTTTGAAAAAGCTGATTTTTTAATATTGCACTATTTTTTATCCATCTTTGAAGAGGGATATCCATCTTTTCTTGAATATATATTAATGATTTGTCAAGAGTATCAAATTTCATATATTTTTCTTTTAATGCTTTTCTTACACTTTCACGAACATTCCATACACCTATTGGCATTATATAACCAGGATGAGCTTCACGTAGAATAACAATTCCTGCTTGTCTTTTTTCTTTTGTTAATACTTCATTTACTGCAAGACGAGCGGCATAGTAACATCCTCCAATCTCTGCATAGGTAGTTCTCCCTTTGTAAAATTCATAGCTATTAAAAATTGAGATTCCTCTGCCATATGGATTCCAGGTTGTATTTGGATACCATGCTTCAATTAATTCATATTGCCATTCAGAGGGCATCATTAAAATTATCCAACGATTGTCAAATTGATTATAATAATAAACTCTAAATTCGTTTATCCATGGATTTTCCTTTGTTTTTTTCAATAATTCTTTGCCAAGAGTTGAATCAACAGCTGTTATACTCCATCTTGTCGGAACGAAACGCCTATTTTTTTTAATTCCAAATGCTCCAACACTAAATGCTCTGTTAATTTTTGTAATACTTATGCCATTTTTATATAAATTAAAAATTGCTTCTCTTGATTTGAGGTCAGTGTCATAAAATGCTTTTTCAATATGCTGTTCATATTTTGGATTAGTAATATCAAATTGTTTAATAGGCGCCGATGGTCCATGAGGCTGAATCTCATCATAAAACGCTATTTTTCCTTTAGGTTTTTTTGAAAAAATTGCTTCAGTATATACACTGTTTTTAGATAGTGCTAATTCTCTAGTATACTCAACAATCTTGTTAGTATTTTCAACATCATAAGCGTTAATAGTATATTTGCCACGTATAAGCATTGAACGAAAATCTACAATATCATCAAGTGTTTTATCAAGCCATCGTTCTGGTGTATCAATTATGGATGTATCACCCATAACAGGTGGTATCATTGGACCAATTGATATCCTTGGATATCCAATTCTACCAACAAAAACACTTGGTGGTGAAGATCCTCCAATTTTTATATTATCGATCAGTGGTTTTACTTTATCTCTTGAATGATATTTTATAATAACCGGACATCTTGATTTTCCACATAGCATCTTAGTACCACGACAGAGACCACATAGATTACTTGAATGTTGAGTATTTGATTGAAAGATTTTATTCTGTTTTTTTATTTCAAAAGTTGAATTTTTCAATATTTTCCTATCATATATTTAGTTTTATAAAGTTTACTATAAGCTTATTGAAAGTAAATTCGATAAAGACTGTAATAGAATTAAATATAAAATTTTGTTATTAATCTAACATTTACAAAATTTAATTTATATCAATAACATTACTTTTTTAGTTTTTTTTATAAAAATAATAAAATGTTATAATAGTTACAAAATCTATTTATATAAGAAAAAAATAATATTATTACAGTAAAAAAGGTGAATTATATGATAAAAAAGATACAAAATAAAAAGTCAATTTATACAATAATAATTATTTGTATTGTAATACTTTTAATTAGTATAGTTTATATTCAAAATTACTTTAAAGAACCAGTTACAAAAAGTAAAAAATCAAGCAATGAAATAGATGACAGAATAAGTCCTTTCAACGAACAAGCGATATATATCGAGATAAAAAGAATTAGAGCTAAAGGTATAATAGAAAAAATAACAGATACCGGTCCTTTAGTTAAATGGGTCAACAATTGGAAATTAAACAACAAAGGTCCTCTCCCGTATCTGAATAAAATTACAGGAAAATATAGCAGTGGTTTACATATTGTCAGATTGATTAGAGGTAGCCTTCCTGGTATAGGATGGGATAAAAAACCAACTTTTAGTTACAGCGCAATAATAGATGATTTTGAATGGAATCCAGGAGAACCAAAATTTACAACCTGGGATACTAAATATATCTTTAATGATTTTTATAAAGTAGTTGAAAAAGAACAACAAAAATCCGAAGTAGAAATCCGAATAATGGAAGGAAGTAATAACAAACCAGCTGAATTTTGTAAAGTTACATATGATTATAAATTGGGAACCTGGAAAGGTGACGATTATCTTAAAGATAGCGATGGCTATGGACATTACAATGGAACAAAATATGAATTTTGGTTTGATATATGTCAAACAGATTATGATGGAGACAGAATACCATATTGGACTGAGGTAAATATACTTAAGACTAATCCCAAGATTGACGATCGAAAGCTTGATCCTGATAAAGATAATTGTTCTACTGCATGGGAATGGAAATGGGGATATGATCCTTTCACCTGGGACAACCACACTTTTTTAGATCCTGATAATGATGGTATTCAAAATGTTGAAGAAGAATATATGGAGAAATGGTTAGCAAATCCTTATCAGCCAGAGATATACATTGAAGCTGACTATTCAGCAGACGCACCAGATGAAAGACCCTTAGGATTTATTCCTTATAAAATAGAATGGAAAAAAGGAAATATTATTCCAATAAAAAGACCTACAATTGAAAAAGTTGATTTTACAGGCCAAGAAGTTATGTTTTGGGAAGAATCTCAAGGTATGTTAATGGAATTATTTAACAAACACGGAATAACTATTCATGTTGATGATGGCTGTATGGGTGGTGGTGGAGAAAAACTAGATCTTATATCAGGAGATGCTGGAGTTCAAGCAAATGATTGGTTTATTCCTAAATACTATAATAATAATTTTGCTGATGATCGTAAAGGTATATTCCGCTATGCTATTCTCACAATAACAGGAGGTGGGTACAGCTATAATATGAATTACCTAGGACATTATGACACTATAGCTGTTGCAGGATCAGATATTGTTTACAGTTCATCATGGAATGGTAAGGCTAAAACACCTAGAGCACAGCGTGTTGCACAAGCGGTATCGATATTACATGAACTTGGTCATACTTGCGGTTTTGGTTATTTGCATTGCGGTGGTGTTGACAATATGTCTTTAGAAGCATGGAAAGAATGGTATGACTATAAAAGCGTGATGAATTACTATTGGTTTCCCTGTAGATATTTTGATTATTCTGATGGTAGTCATGGACCAAATGATGTAGATGACTGGGCAGCACTTGACGTAGGTTTCTTCCAGAGAACTCCTCAGCAGTATGACCTTGAAGGAATATCTTTCGATAATACAGAAGAACCATTTAACCGAGGAGAACGTGGAACGTAACTATTAAAAATTTAAATTAATATACGGAAATGCTAATAATTTATTTTTCACTGATATGCATATAAAAAATTAATTAAAATCAAAAAAATTAGGTTAATAAATTAAGTATTAATTTAAATTTTTTTTATATTTTTTGTTTATATTGATAATTAAATTAAAATATAAGTAATTAATATCTTATAGAAAAATTTATAAATAAAATGTATTAACATGTGTTAATTATTTATTTAAAACAGAAAAAATACCAAAACATATAAATATATAATAAATATAAAATAAATAATAATATTGGGGGAAAAATATGATTCTAACACCAACAAAAAAATCAAGCATTATAAAAATTTCTGCAATAATAATAGTTATTGTACTTGTTTTATCAGGAATATTAGCTATCGCAATTTTACATAATGGAGAAGAGGATAAAAAGGCTGAAACTCAACCAGAAATAATTGATGACCAAATTAGTCCCTATACTAATCAAGCAGTATTTTTAGAACTTCATCGGATAAGAAAGAAAGGTATAATTGATGTTATGGAAAATTCAGGATCAGATATTCTTAAAAAACTTCCAATAAATAATAAAGACCTTTTAATAACTCTTGAAGGTATGAGACCTGGTTTTGGTTGGGATGAAAAACCAGTTTTTTCTTATATTGCAACACTTGATGATTATACTGAAGAGGGAAAACCCACTTATAAAGGATGGGATACTGGATATATGAATCAGATTATTTGGAGAAATGTAAAAGAAGAATTACCAGAAACTAATATTGAAGTTCAGATAGTTGAACATGTTTCTCAGAAAAAATTGTTAAAAACAGTAACAAATAAGGTGGTAAAGGACAGTTTTGTAGTTACCTATGATTTTCGAACAGGACGATGGAGTGGAGATGATGAATTCAATGATTCCGATGGTTATGGACATTATGATGGTGAGAACTTTGAAATATGGTTTGATATTACTCAAACATCAAATGATGGTGATGTTATCCCTTATTGGACAGAGGTAAACATACTTAAAACTAATCCAATGGAAGATGACACAGACCTTGATCCAGATAAAGATAATTGTTCTACTGTTTGGGAATGGAAATGGGGATATGACCCACATGTTTGGGACAACCACACCTTTTTAGATCCTGATCTTGATGGTATCCAAAACGTTGAAGAATTTTTCATGGAAGAATGGCTAGCAAACCCATTCCATAAAGAAATCTATATAGAAGTAGACTATATGGATCAAACACCTAAAAAACTTTTCAACAAAGATGGATATGATGGCTGGGAACATACCTTTTATAAAGAATCACAACAGATGTTAATGGACAGATACAATGAACATAATATAACATTACATGTAGATGACGGAACACAAGAAGATATGAGTCAGGGTGGTGATATATTACCATTTGGTCGTGGAAACCACGCGTATCAACAAGACAAGGGTATCATAGCAGGATTTTATAACAATAATTTTGCAGATGAAAGAAAAGGAATATTCAGATATTTAGTTGTTGCATATGGTGGTGGATGGTGTCATCCACAAGATGAAAATCACTGGTATGATTGTATGTGCATTCCACATAACAAGAACTTCTTTAAAAATCAATTAGGATATGCGATGACAGAAAGAGTAATAAGAATAGGTCAAGCAATTCAGGTATTACATGAAATGGGCCATTCATGTGGTTTCCTTATGAATCATTCAGGAGGTGTAGATAGCTCGATACGTGGTGCAGAAAATCCTGCAGAATATCCATGGATAAATTATATTAGCTGTATGAATTATGGTTATTTCTGGGAAAGACTTTTTGACTATTCAGATGGAACACATGGTGAAAATGATACAGATGACTGGGGATTATTAGATCTAACTTTCTTCCAGAGGCCATCTTGGGAGATGGAAGGCTTGGGAGCATATGATGATCCAGCTGAAGAATATTAAATAATTTGACATTATTTTCTCTAATATATAAAAAGCTAAGATAAGATTGTTAGCGTTCAAAATACTTATCTATTAGAAGTTATATTTCGACATCTGATTACTATGACAGCAAAAGACTTTACATCTGATAGAAAGAGATCAAGACCTGTACAAAAAAGAAGAAAAACAGATGTTTTTAAAAAAAATAGACTGGCATCTGTTTTTTTAGTTCTAATAATTGCTATTATAATTGTCTCTGCAGTTTTTATTTTATATATAGATAATGATAATGAATCCAATGATAACCAATCAGATGTTAAAGATAATAGCAATCAATTTAACAATGGAGAGAACAACAACGGACAGAATGATAATGGACAAAATAATAATGATGATAATACATATTCAACAGAGTATCCCATAGCAGAATTAGACACTTCAAAAGGGACAATAACAATTGAATTATACAATGATATTGCTCCAAATACTTGTCAGAATTTTATAAAACTTGCACAGGATGGATTTTATGATGGTCTAATATTCCATCGAATAAAAGATGATTTTATGATACAAGCTGGAAAAAGTTATCCAGATGGAACTACTAAAACAAGTCCATATGGAAATATAGTATTTGAAGGAGGCGGTACCCATATGGATGGCGCAATATCTATGGCTAGTACTGGTGCAGGTGTTGGTGGAAGCGCTGAGTTCTTTATTTGCGATGGAGCTCAAACTTTTCTTGATGGAAGTTATGCTGCTTTTGGAAAGGTAATAGATGGTTTAGAAGTTGTAAGAGATATTGCAGATGATCCAAACGATGGAAGTCTTGAACCTAATCCAGGTGGCGGAAAACCTTTACAAGATATTATAATTTATAGTATTACAATTAAAAATTATTAAATTAAATTGGAGGAAAATATATGGGAAATAAAATAGCTATTTTTGATACAAATATGGGTATAATAAAAACTGAATTATTAAACGATAAAGCACCAATAACTGTGGGTAATTTTCAAAAATTGGTTGATGAAGGATTCTATAATGGATTAATTTTTCATCGTGTAATTCCTGACTTTATGATTCAAACAGGATGCCCACAAGGGACTGGGTATGGAGGCCCAGGGTATACAATTAAGGATGAGATAAAAAAAGATTTACATCATGCAAAAGGAGTTCTATCGATGGCAAATACTGGTCGACCAAATACTGGAGGTAGCCAGTTTTTCATAACAGTTAAAGAAACTCCTTGGCTTGATGGGAAACATACAATTTTTGGTAAAGTAATTGATGGAATGGAAGTTGTTGAAAAAATATCAAAGGTGCAAACTGGAAGAAATGATAAACCACTAAAAGAAATAAAAATAAATAATATAACAATCAAAGAAAAGTGAATTTTATGACAATTCTATCAGATATTGATATCAGAAACTCAATAGACCAAAATATGCTAGGAATCGAACCATTTAATGAAAAGAATCTAACACCAAATGGATATGATTTATCAATTGATGAGATATATATTAAGAAATCAGACGAGCATATAAAAAATGGAATTGCAAGAATTCCTCCTCAAACATGGTTTGCAATAAGTACTAAAGAATTTGTTAAAATGGGACCTCAGATTACATCTCAGCTTTGGATTCGTAGCAGCTATGCACGCAAAGGAGTAATGGCGTCTTTTGGAAAGGTTGATGCAGGTTTTCATGGTACTCTTACTATCAGCTGTTTTAACAGCAATGATGAATCATTAGAAATACCAATTGGCGATAGATTCTGTCAAATAGTATTTGAAAACATGAACAGTATACCATCAGAACTATATGACAAAAAAAGTGGGAATTATCAGAATCAAAGAGGGATTAAATTAAAAAAATAATTAATTCATATTACCTTTCTTGCAAATGTTAGATAACCAGTATGACCTAGCATATTAAAACTGGGTCTAGTTCCATGTTTTGATACAATCATTTCTCGTTGAATGTTTTCAAATGATTTTATTTCAATAAAATCATGTTTTTCGATTTCATATACTGTTTTTTCAACCTGAGATATAAGAGGCGAATAACAACATAGATAACCTCCAGGTTTTAAAGCATTCCATGCATGACCAACTGCTCCCCAGGGATTTGGTATATCAAGAACAATAGCATCAAGGTTTTTTTCAGAAATTCCTTTTGTTACATCTTTATAGATTGTAGAAACAAGATTTGTAAAACCTGCATTTTTAATATTCTTCATTGCGTGATCAATAAACTCTTTTCGCTTATCATATGATATTACTTTTCCATCAGGGTAAACAGCATTAGCTAGAGCTATTGTTAAAGAACCAGATCCAATACCTGCTTCAAGAACAGTATGACCTGATTCAATAGAGCAATTTATAATAATATGCGAGGAATCACGAGGAAGTATTATTTGCGCACTACGTTTTAAACCCTGTAATTTATCCATTAAACTTGGTTTGAAAATCCAAAAAGTTTTACTTCCAATTTCAAATTTTTTACCAAATGTTTGTCCGATAAAAATTTTTGGATCAATTACTCCAACTCCCTTGATTTTATCTGTTTTTCCGTTAGTGTCAACAAAATATTTTTTATAAGTTGAATCAATTAAAACTATAATTTCATCCTTTTTTACTTTTGTTTGCATAGTTATCTATCCATACATATTAGCAAGAGAACCAAATCCAAGATTTTCCATATCAAGCTGGTCAAGCCATTTTTCTCTGCAACTACAATCAAGATTTTCAAATTCCTTGATATCTTGTGTTAAAGAAAATCTTGAAACAGCTCTTAAAAATTTATTATCACATTCTTTACAGTTATGGGCTCCTCTCAGGGTTCCCCCTGCAATAATATCACATTTAAGTAAAACATTTTTTGTAATTTTTTTACTCTGTTTAAGTATTTCAATAATGCTAAAAAGCCATGGAGGCCGATACATATTTTTTCGCCATAGATAGTTAACAACTGTATTTCTTTGAATATTTGTTGGATTAAAAGATATTGTATCTGTTAAATTCTTAATCTTTTGAATAGTTTCGTTTGTATCATTGATTGATTCTTTTTCCGTGAGAAATGGCGGTTTTATTAAAACGTAGGTTTTTAGTTTCATCTTGTTTTGTTTTAATAACTCAGCAACTTTTTTATAATTATTGAAAGTAAATCCTTTGTTTATATTTTTTTCACGTATGATATCATTAGCTGTCTCAAGGCCAATTCCAATTTCAAATATTTTTCCATTGGAAATATTATTGATTTTTACAAGTTCTTTACTATGAATAAACTCAGGTCTTGATTCAACTGAGACTTTATCTGCTGATTTATAAAGATTTGATAATATCTTCGTTCTAACAGTAGAAGATATCTCCTCATTATCAAGAAAACTACCTGATGTAAAGATTTTAATAAAACTTTGATTAGAATAACTATCCATTGCAGTTTGAAACTGGGTTAAAATATCTTCATTAGATACACTTTCCCAAATGCTATCATTGAAATACCCGCACATACTGCAACCTGATTTTTTAGCCCAACTACAACCTTTTGTTCTTAATATAATCACAAAAGTATCAACTATTTTATTTTTTAAAACATCTTTCTCAGACCAAAAACTCACTGGTTTTTTTGGATCTTTTATTCTAGGGGTAAAATCCTTTTTAAGATCTTTGCATAATTGTTCTAACTGTTTCATTTCTGTTTACTTCTATTCTTCTTTTTGTATTTAAAGATTAAACCAACTAATGCAACTGATGCAATAAATAGTATTAACTCGAAACCTGGAGCTTGGACTGATCTTTCTGGTGGTAAAGAGATTTTTGGGTCTTTAACAGTTCCAATAATGGACTCTGATGCAACATTTAGATTATATGTCTCATTATCAATTATTATATTTCTAAAATCATCAGGATAATTTTCAAAAAAGTAGATTACCTCTGCGTATATCTTTATATTAACTGTTTTTCCTCCTCCTTTAGGCCAACCAATATATGTTGGATTTGTTAAATAATAATTAGGTCTATCAGTTTGTTTAGTTGCATTAATCCTCTCCTGATTATCTACTTTATAGTAAACCCTATTTACATTAGCATTTATCTCAAATTTAATATCATCAGCTGCTTTGACTTCATCACCAGAATAATGACTAGCCAACCTAATAGTATCATCACTATAGGTAAAACTATCAGATTTTTCATATTCATTTCCTGAACTATCTTTAACTTTTAATTTGAAATTATATGTTTGAGGTTCATTTATTGATTTAGGTCCAATATGTTCATATTGAAAAATATTATCTTCAAATGTAAAATCCGGGTTCGTTTTTTGACCTTCAGGAGTTATAAGCTCAAATTCAATATTTTCTTTTTTAATACCTGAATTATCAGTGATTTTCGCAACAACTTTTACTGTTCCTCCAGGTTCCTGCATATCCGGAAGAAGAACTAATTCAACTCGTGGATCTTCACCATCGTAAAATGGAGGATTTACTAATATAATAAAAACTAACAACCATACAAAAAAATAAAATGCAAAAGATGTAAACCAGTTTTTATTTGTAAAATCTTCCAAATCAAGATTTATTTTTAAAAATATATATTTTAGGAAAGCAGCATTAGCTATTCCAACTAGTAAAACTAATGGCCATCGCATAGCGCTTTCGCTTCCCATTAATGCCCAAAAACCAAAACAAACAATAGCAATAAGAACTCCCAAGAGAGCAGATATAAATGTCGCTTTAATGTTTCTTCTTTCTCGTTTCAGGAATTTTTTTTCATCAAATTTTGGTATCTTGAAAGATTTTTCCTCTTCTTCATCCTTCTCTTTTCTTCTTTTAGCCATCGGAGTGGGATAGAGTTCTTATTTATAAGTATTTTCTAAGAAAAAATCTTTAAAACTTGTGGAATTCTAATCTGAAATCGTAGTATATAACCTCAACTGTATAATTTTAAAGGAGGTTATAAAAGCTAATTAGAAAAGATTTCTAATTGGTATTTTTGGTTTGGAGGTATTCATTTATTTCATTTCCAAGATCTTCGATTAACTCAATTATCTTTTTTCTAAATTGATCAAGAATTTCATCAATCCATTTCTCTGGAAATTTTTTAGAATCTTTCTTATCATAAGTCATTTCAAACGATTGGATTTTGAGTCCTTTTTTCAAATTTTTGATATTGTTCAGATTTGTTTGAACGTAATCTGTGGGTACAAGATTCTGATGTTTCAGTTTGTTATCGAGGTTCCTTATGTAGTTAAATTCTTCTGATTCTTCAAGGATTTTTAACTTTTTTAATATCTTTGATGCAGATTCATTTTTTAATTTATGTTTGACATTGGAGAATGTTACATTGTGTTCTAATATTTCTTCTTCTAAAATGGTTTTATTTATTATCTGAAGGATAACATCCACCATAGTACGAGTAATATGGATGCAACATGAAGCTTCTCCGCTAGCTTTCCAGATATAACTACCAAATTTACCATTCTTCATAATTTCGATAATTTTTGAATTTTTAATTTCTTTTTCTAATTGGTTATAAATATACTTATAAGATTTATACGTTGATTCTGCACAAAATTCCTTCCATTTAAGAGTCTCTATATATATTCTTGAATCAGGTAATCCAAATTTTTCACATATATCCTCAAATTCATCATCCCATGACATTGACCAGTTCCTCAATTTAAAAAAATTTCATCAACCATTCATCATTTGGATTTAAGGACGGTAGCCCATATCCCACAATATATCACATACTCCATCTTCAAAACCAAAATGAACACACCACATATCACCCGTAAAAGAGTTTACTTCAAAGATATCGCAATCTGCTGTTAATAAAGAACTGTAAGCATCGTTATATTGATTGTTTAAAAGATGTTGTAGTCCTTCTATAACATGATCTCTGCAATCTTTGTATTCGTAATAATATTTATAACCAGAATTTTCGTCACAAATATTATCGCTTTCATAAATTAGACTACTATGTTTATCAAATTCTGTTTGACTATAATTAAGGATGTAATCTATTTCAGCTTGAGAAGTATCAAAGTTATAAACACTTGATTCATCCACAAAATCTGCTGCAACCGTTTCCATCGCAAGTTCAAATTCTGACTTCATATTTTCTTCATTTTCATTTTGTTTTTCCCAATTACTTTCCCAATCAGAATCTTTATCCTCATTATCACTGACACATCCACTAAGTCCAACAGTTAGGAAGAATACAAATATAATGAGTTGTTTTTTCATAGTTTAATCCTTCATTCAATATAAGATATTAAATCTGTGACTTTATTAAGTGAATCGGTTAAATCTTCTAATTCTCCTGCAAAAGATTCGATTCCAATTTCTGCTATATTATAATTACCTCTATCTAGATCATATGCAATAACCCAAGCAGAACTACCAATACTTTCATAATTTTCTAAAACTGTTGAGAATTTGTTCTTTATAGTAACAAAGTGTTCAGATAAATCTGTAAATTGGTTTATGTCCTCTTGGTATTGTTCAGCTAATTCATTTAATTCCCAACCTTTGTCATCCATAATATATGTAGACAAACTAGAAACAGCCCGATGAACTGTACTGCATAATGGCCCCAACTCATCTATCTTTTCTCCTATCCAAGTAATAAGTGCTAAATCTTGGTCAGTTACTATTGGTATTTTTGCTGTAATGCTGGTAGTACAGCTATCTTTATTGCCACTGTTATCAGTTATTGTCAATATAACTTCATAAGTTCCATAATTATCAAATATATGCACGGGATTAATTTCTTCACTCGATGTACCATCATCAAAATTCCATTTATAACTTACTATTGAACCATCATCGTCTTTACTGAAATCCTGAAAAGATACACTTAATGGTATTGTACCTTCATAAGTACTAGCCAAAACGGATGCTATCGGAGGTTTATTTTCTTCAATAGTTATGGTAATTGATTCCTTACAAATTGCTCCGTCATTATCTATAATAGTTAACTGTACATTAAATATACCAGGATTTTGAAAAGTATGAACAGAATTTTGTAGATTAGAAGTACCTCCATCATCAAAATCCCATTGGTATGAAACGATTTCACCATCACTATCATTTCCCAAACTAGTAAAAGTAACTTCTAATGGTTGATAACCAGTCAAAGGTTCTGCAGATATTTCTAAAATAGCAGGTTTATTATTAACCTCACCAGATTTTTGCTCATTACATCCACTTAAAAAACTAACAATAACCACCATTAAAACAAGTAGTAATATAACTTTTTTCATCATACACCTTAATCTCCACATTATGAAAGTTACATAACTTTGTAACATATCACTTTATAAAAATGTTAGCTTAGAAACATATTTTTTGTTTGTACTAAAATATATACTTTCAATGAACCCTCAACATGTTTTATAGGGAGAAAACTCCTTATGAATTTTATCATTTTGATCTAGAAAAACATGGTCTTAAATTTAGAAATAATGACCATCAGAGCATGTTGAGTACTCTGATGGTCGGGAGCCATGATACCATGAATATCAAAGCCCCAGAGAGAATAATAGAATGCAAAAATAATAAAGTTTGTGAACAGGCTGTTGAATGTATTTTCTATGGTTCAGAAGACATACAGTTCGTTAACCCCACTGTAGAAAGCCCTGTGAGAACACAAGAGATTATTAAAAGGTTGAATTTGGATTTTTTAAAACCAGCTTTAAATGAGATGTACGAAGATGACTGGAGATTTCATTTTGAACCACTTTCTGTGTTAAAAACAATGATTTATTGGAGATTAAAAGGACATCGTTTCTTAACTGAATTATTTAATGATCTGTTAACTGATCCAACTCTTGCAGATATACTTGGTTTTAATTATATTCCAAGTTATCAACAACTCTATCATTTCATAACATATAGAATAAACAGCAAAGGAACAAAGAAAATCTTCGATGTCCTTTTACAAAAAATAATTCATGAATGCATGAATAATCATATCCCAATTGGCCATGAAATTGTTATTGATAGTAGCCCTTTTGAAAAAAAGAACAATCCTGATGCTTCTTATAGTGGACACTATAAAATAATAGGTTATAAATGGCATAATGTTCGATGTGTTTATACAGGAATTCCCCTCGAATACCATATCTCCACTATTACTGATTATGATGGAGACTTTTTATCACCATTGATCTATCGCATCAAAATGATACATAATCTTCACCCTAAAAGGATGTTTGCTGATGGACATTATAGCGATGGTAAAAATCTAATGCGAATGAGAGAATATTTCCATATAGAACCCATCTGTCATATAGATAAAAATGCTGTTCTAAAACCTTGTGCTGATAAACATGAACTTAAAAGGCAGTATCAGAAATTATGGAAATCAAAACTTTTCCAGGTTGATGCTGATACAGATTATATGAAATGGTTTCTCATGTTGTATGATAAAACAGGAATCCTTGAAGATTTTTATCACAATCAGATGTTAAACAAATATCTAAGAGATCCAGAATCCTATGAGAAGAAATACCTCATCCGTGAATCGATAGAACATTGTCATGGGCGAGTAAAAAGACATACTGAAATAAAAAACATTCAAGCTAATAATATTGAGAAGTTTACTACACATCTTGGTATGCATGTGATAAGTCTGCTTTGTTTGGCATTCGTCCGATTACAGCATGGTATTACTGAAAATCTAACTTTCCGAGGTGGGCTGATTTGATAATACTGTTTTCTTTCTGTAATATTAAATAAAGGATTGATTAGTAACAAGACCAAAAGTTCTTAATTGTCCACCGGATTTATTTTTTTGTGAGTGAGGAACGAAATAATACTAAGAACTCATGCAATAATACAGATGATGAAAAAAGTCAAAATAATCTTTCGAATTTATATATTGAAACAAAATATGAAAAATTTTTCATTATCGATTTTATAAAAACTGAAAACAGAGATTTGATGATAGATGGACTCAAGAAGCTTTATAGATACGATGAGATAAGTGAAGGAAAAAGAGCTTCGTTACATTTTGAGAACATACCAAATTTCAAATATCCTGGAAAATTAGTTGGTTCTCACGAGATAAATATTGGTTACATAGCTAATAGCAGACATCATAAAAATCATCATTCTGCTGTAACACGAGAACTACCTATATTTTTAGAATACATGAGTATCAGTGTTAGCACTTATGATGATAAATATTTCTGTATAACAATCGAATGTAATTTCCATGAAGAATACAAGGATCCAAAGCTTAGAGAAACATTTATTCATATAGATGATTGGGTCGAATATGGAAAAAATAACCTTAAAGGACGACGACGTAAAGGGCCAGAAATGGAACCCTCATTTAATGAAAAAATACGGGAGATAACAGAATTCTTATCTGATTACATGGAAGCTATTTACATAACAAAAAAGAATTATTTTAAAAAACAAGAATCATTCCCGCCAAATATTAAGATTCTATCTGTTGGAAATATCGATTTTTCAAATTTCAAAGAATGGAGCAAACAACATTTTCAATATTTTAGATTCTTTGACATATGCATCCCAATTTGCAGTAAAAAAGATGACTTTCTGATTTCAATTCAAGAAAATACAAGATCATTTGGAAAGATGACAACAACAGCAGGATTAATTTTATTATATAAACCGTCAAAGTCAAATACCGGAAACATAAATAGCGATATTAATCAAATAATCCGTGAAATATTACCTTATTTTTACATATACTATAGGACGAACTTTATAGTTGAATCAAAATTACCTGAGTTTAATGAAGATAAAAAACAGATTAAGAACGGTATAATATCAAGAAATATCAACTCACCCAAAGACATATACAATCAGATTTTTGATAGTACCATTTCCACCTATTTTGAATATAGCCAGTTCTATTTTAATGAAAAAGAATGCTTACGAGGGCTTCATAAAATAATTGACCAAGAATGGTATGACTTCAAAGTTATTCCCCTTTGGAGTGAAAATAAAAGCATTTCTGATCTGGTAAAGGATGATGCAATTGCTTTATTAGAAATGGAAGAAAGAGATTTGGAGAATACAAAACAAGAGTTTGAAAGTTTAAAGGATTTTAATGAAGATATTACAACCTATTATTCAACACGAGAAAACTTAAGATTACAATCAAAAATAAGTAAATTGACGGTGATTATGGTTATCTTAACAATCATTATTGCGGTATTAACAATAGTTTTGGTTTTTAAATGAACCAAGGCTTTAACCTATTTATATGGATATTCACTCATTTTTCTACTCTGTTGTTTAGGATATAACATTAGATCAAAGAGGTTTCTAATTTGTTTTATTGTCCTTTATATAGTTTTTCCAATCTTTTTTTACATGTTTCTTGAAGTAAAAAACAAAAAATTTCTAATTAGCTTTTTCGATTGGTTTATATATAAAGCGAATAAATTAGAATTTCACAAAACTTATTTTTAGAATAATTAACAAAGTTTATAAATTTTAAATGAAAAATGTATATATTATACCATATAAAAATGTAAGAATAATTGGAGAGGTTTTTTCTTTTTTCTAAATAAAATTAAAAAAGAAGAGATTGTTTAGAGCTTTAAGAATTGCTGAACTAGCAGATATAATATTGGATACTGTTGTAAGAAGTTAAAGAATGGTATGTTTATTTCTCGGTTTCTTGGTGTAATAATAGAAACAGGTATGCTACAATAGTCAGTTGGATCATCCCTGTTAACAATTTTCACTTCTCCACTGAACTCTGCATTTTGTTCATCTGGTACCACAATTTCGACATCTACTTCAACGGGTCCATCTTCTGGTTTTAGATTCTCACCACAAATTGGATTAATTGTCCATGTTCCCCAGTCGGGTATACTTTCTATATCCCAGAAAAGATTGGAATCTTTTTCGCCAACATTTTCTACATAAAAATTCCCCTCGACTGTTGCGCCTGACTTAGCCTTAGCCCAACTCAATGAACCGCTGCATCTTAAGTCAGGTACAGTTTCTCCTATAATAACTGTTGCTATATCATTAAAATATAGATTTGTTCCAGCTGATTTTCCTGAAATTTCTAAATAATTATATTGATATGGTTCAAATGGTTGCCATTTGATTAATGCATCAAACTCTATTTCTTCAGTTATACCAACGTCAATATCCTCATAATTCCAAGTGAGATTATTACCATGAATAATTGGCTCAAATGGCTCTGCACTTCCTTCAACATATTCAAGACAATCTGGAAGTATATCAATTACTTCTATGTTATCTATAATTCTTTTACCTGAGTTGACAGTCAGGATTTTAAATCTTACTATTTCATCAACATCTGCGTTTACCCTTTCATTCCATGTTTCACCATTGTCTGTACTAACCATTTTGCTTCCATATTGTTTACACTTGCCCTTTCCGTCCGCATTATAAATTGCCTTAATCTCCTCAGGCGTGAGTGAGCGGTTAAATATCTGAATCTCATCGAGTAGTCCATTAAAGTAACTGTTAGAAAAACTACACATTCCGCATGTTCTCGGGGAAGCATGTCCGATATCTAGTCTGGGGAAACCAGTATATTGATCCTCGAAAAGATTACCTGTTACAGGTGTAAATGTACCAATAGATACACCGTTTAAATAGAATGTTCCAATTTTATTTGTACCTGCTCTTGAAACTGTTACTGCAACATGTTGCCAATCGTTTAGCATAATTGCTGGGTAATTTTGGGCTGAGAGAAACTCTGTAGTATCCATTGAAATACCTAGTTTCATAGAAGTCCACTCATTAGTATTATCGTTCCATCCTTCATTTCTTACAAAGAATGTAATTCCAGGAACATGCCAAACTTTATCACCGTAATTAAATCGACTCATTCTACGGTTGTCAAGGATGATTCTGTCTTCGCAGCGGTTGTTACCAAGTTTGTCTAGACATGCATTACTTATTTTTTCAGGGTAAATCCAAGTGTCAATAGTGAAATCCCCACTGCCTATTTTTTCAAAGGGATCATCTCCATCATTAGTTCGAATGACTCCTTGAAAATCTTGGTATTTGAATCTGCAAGCAGTAGCTACCTTACCTCCTAAAATATCAATATATGGCCCACAAGCTAAATAACCATCATAAGGTCCGACATCAGCAATATCTTGACAAATGTTAGGGGAATCCAGCGGCCACCACGCAATTAGACCATCAGGAGGATCTATACAACATCCCCCAGTGATGACAAAAGCAAGATCAAGTGATTGCTCATAGTCTGGTGGTTCGAAAAGATCCTCCCAATCAAGCTGATCAGGATTACGACTAAAAACAGCATCACAACCCCAATGATTCTCTGATGATTTCCAGCCCCAACTACAATTATCTCCTTCGTAGTAAGCTGTAATCATTAACCAATATTTTTCTCCTTTTTGTTGATAAAATGGATCTGATATATTTACTATATCATATTGATAATATGTACCATGATTCTGACTTACAAAAGATCCATCTATAGGATCATACCAACCCTCTAAGCATCCTGGAATAATAGGATCAGAAACTTCAAAGTCAGTGAAATATTGTTCCCATAGTACATTCCAAGATTGGGTATTTGGGTAGCATTTACCTGAATCTTCAGCGATCCAAATACGGAATCCATCAATAATACCTACAATATCATCTTTCCATGACCCCCAGAAATGAATATCTTTTACATGCCCTGACTCACTACACTCCCAATCATCAGCTAAATAAGGCCAACTATTTCCACATGAAACATCCCATCCATCTTCATCTGGTAACTGCGGGTAATGCATTTTATGGTTATGGCAGTAACCACAATAATCTTGATGCGCTAAACCACGCTGATAATGACATTTAATTGTTGAAGCAGATAGACAACAACCATGAATCGCGACCTTATCAATTTTACCTGACCAGGGGGTGGTAGACGGTTTTGCTTCATCCCATCCAATCCATGTATCATAAATAGAATTCATATTTCCACCACCATTTGCAATTCCATCTATTCTTCCATCAACATAAAAAGTAATAGAAGTACCATATCTAGTGACAGCTACATGATGCCAATAATTATCATTTAATGGAGTACTACATGAAATATAATTTATTCCATCTATTTGTAGAAATAAACTTCCAGGTGTACCTTGATCCCAAAATGAAAGACCAAAGAGGAAACCGTTATACTCATCCTTACCTCTATTAGATAAAATAGTAGGATATGATGACTTTTGATTAATATCAGCATTAATCCATGCTTCAAGCGTAAAAGTCCCAAGATTAAGGCTAGTACTATAAGGCTGAGGAATTCTCACATAATTATCAATTCCATTAAAACTAAATGCATTATTCACCTGGCCAAGTACACCTCGATTTGCACCATTATTAACACCATAATTACCATTATAGCAGTCAATTACATTTCCTGAAACACCATCTAATTTCCAATAACTCCTCATACATGGTGAACAACAATCACAATCATTAGGACTGTTAAAACATTCACAATTTGTTACTTCATCAATATTTAAAATTTTATTTCCACTGACATTCATAGTATCTAGTATTGACAATGTAGCAGTTGCAATAAATAGCATAGAAACTAAAATAACAACAATTTTTTTATTCATATTTCTTCCTACCTCCCAAAATTTTAAAGATTTTATAGTAATAAGTATATATTATTTCAATTTAAATTTTTTGTAAAATGTGCATACATCGATCTTTTAACCAAATGATATATCTTATTTAATTTTACTTCTAATAACCTAAAAAAAGAATATCTAATCTTTATTATTCATTGATTTTATTTAAAGGTTTTTCTCATTTTAATATAATGATTTTAAAAAAAACGATTTATGAAATAGATAAAATTATTATAAAATAAAGAATAAAGATTCAAATTAATTATAAAAGAGAATTTATGTTTTTATTTCTTCTGTTTGAACCTGTTTATCTATGTGATCTTCGACCTTATTTAAATCAAATTTTTCTTTTGGTTGTGTATCTGGTTTAGAAATTCTTCCATGAGCGCCAATTACTATCTCTTCAGTTTTAACTTCCTCCTCTTTCTCATTTATATATCTTATCAGTTTGTAATGTACAACATCGGGTTTTGCTTCTGAATACCAGAACTGATTACAAAGCCAATAAGTATCTTTAACTTTTCCATCTTTTGTTTTATCAGATAGGTCCTCTTTATATTCAAACATTACATCAAACGTATTGTTTAACAGAAGATTTATGTTCATTGACCATTTTCTATAGGGCATCCTATTTTCAACTATTGGTTTCATAGTCTCAATTGCTTCATCCACTCTCTCCAATATTCTATTTTTCATCACCATCCATATCCACCTTTTCATATATTTAATTTATTTTCTTTTTTTGAATCAAGACTTTATCAATAATCATCTTTTCATCCTCAGATGTATTCTGAGTTATTAAATTTGACCCTTTTTCATGATTATTATTTAAATTATTAAATAACTTATTTTCAGATGATTTTATTGAATTTGAGTTGGAAAATATTTCATATGTTTCATTAAATATTTCTTTTTCTTTTTTAGTTGGAAACCATGCTAATCCTTCATGATCAATTAAAATATTTGGCGCATTTAAATCAAAATGAGTAACGATTTTAATTTTTCCTGTAACTTCATCAAGAGTAATTTCCAGTTTTATGAAAATTTCTTGATCATTGAGCATCCTCTTTGTTCTCTCCTCTACTAACTTGAATAAGTTATTGGGTATTATATTTTGTTATAAAGAAAAAAAATATCAAAAAAAAGAGGGGAAAAAATTTTTAAATATTGTCTTCTTTTTTTGGTTTATTGTTTTTGGTTACATTACTTGATAGAAATCCATTAAACTCATATTCATCTTTGTTATCTTCAATATCTTCTTCTTTTGTTTGTATTGTTTTTGGTGCCTCTTCAACTTCTATTTTTTCATAAGATAATTTATCAAAATCTGATGGAGTTGTTACATCTTCTGTCTGAATTTCCTCTGATTTAATGTCCTCTGTATTAATATTATCTGATTGAATATCATCAGTCTGATGATTCTTTATTTGGATTCTATCCTCATCATTGTTTTCATTATTATTTTCTGAAATCAACATTCCATTGTAAACATCTGAATTAGTATCCTCTTTTACTATCTCTTTTTCTTCTGTTTTTTCTACCTGTTTTATTTCATTTGTATCTGGTGTATATTGTTCTATCACTGGTTGATTTTGAATACTATTACCAAAAGTATCAATAGGAGCCGGTGATCCAATAAAACCAATTCTACCTATCATCTGTGGTCTTCTTGCTAATAAGATTATTATAGCGATAATAATAATGAGAATAAGTATTGAACCAATTATTAGTAAAATTGGTGATGATTCTTTAGATTTTTTATCATCATTATCTGATTTATCTGCTGCATTATATGATGTAGTTTCATATGTTATTGGATTATATTGATGATCAAATGCACTATCAAAATCTTCATCTATTAAATAAATTCCATCATCATTGAGTTGAATATCAGATATTTCACCTTCATAATTTTTAAATGAATCATATATACCATCACTATCTATATCAATAATGTATCCATTATCATCAATAATTATTACATCAATTGATATTGTTAAGTATGTAGTTTTAGAAATTATCTCATCTTCAAAACTATAATCATCTACTGCATTTACAGATATATAATATATTCCTGGTTCTGACCAGGAGTGTACTACTGAATATTCATCATCAGCTGAAATATAATCACTAACCGAGTAGCTGTCATCACCCCAATCAAAAATATATTTTACATCTGCTCCGTCGCTATTTTCTGAAGTTACTGTAAATGTATATTCTTCATTACTTGTTCCAAAGACTGGCCCAGTTATTTCAGGTTTCTCTGGTGGAATATTGGGTTGCATAACTATAGCTTTTGTTTCTGTAGTATCTATTTCACCTTCATTATCGATAACTCCTAATTTAACAACATATTCTCCAGAATTTGAGTATATATGGACAATAGTCATAGCTGTTCCATATGATCCATATGCAAAGTCCCAGATATAATCTTCAATATTAC
>CAZVNH010000009.1:0-21101 GCA_964628575.1 uncultured Thermoplasmatales archaeon
ATAGCTCGGATGTTTCCATCAGATGTCATTACATCTGCAACAAGCATTATATGTCTTAAATCAACGTTTAAACCCTGTTCAGAGAGTGTATTAAATGCTTCTTGTATTATCATGTTTCTTGCAGCCTCAATTCCCAATACTCTACCTACTGCTTGTATATCGTTTGTTGTGGTTCTATATGGATCTACTCCTTCTATTTCTAATACTTTTTCAAGGTTACTTCCTTCGCTATAGATAACATATCCTTCATTGGGTTCTCTTCTTATGATAATACGTTTTATTCCATCTATTCCTTTTACTTTTAATTCTTTAAGTGTTTCATTTATATCAAGTAGTTTTTTATAGCTTGGTTCATCAAGCGTTACTTTTATTGTATCCTTTTCAACCTTTGAATCAATTCCTCTTATTTTTTGAGTTAAATCTGCAAGTTCATCAATTGTTATATTCTTATTTTTTAAAGAATTTTTATTTGGCTTAATAGTTATAACAAGATTAGTTAAATCTGTTTCAATATCTGCAATACTATTTAATCTTGTTATTTCAATTTGATTTGCAACTGTTTTAGCAAGATCAGCGTTTAATTTGTATTCATCACGTAGATATATATTCATCATTGGTGTTGAAGGAATTGATCGGGCATCAACTATTTCGATTAATCTTGGAAGACCAAGTGTTACATTAATTTCAGCTACTCCTGCATAGTGAAAGGTTCTCATGGTCATCTGTGTTCCAGGCTCACCAATACTTTGTGCACCAACAATTCCGCATGCTTCAGATGGATCTACTTGATTTTTATCATATTCAATAACTGCTCTTTTTATTATTTCTGGTAGTTTTGAATGTAGTTTTTTTTCTTCTAAAACTTTTATTATTATTTCATCAACTACAGATTTAGGTAAAAAATCTTGTTTTAAAATTTTTTTAATTTCATTTCTTACTTTTTTATATTCTTCTGGTTCTTCTTCTTCAACTCTTGGAGGAACTACTATTTCTTTAATTATTTCTTTTTTCTTTTTTACCTTGGTTTTTTTCTCCTCTTTTTCTGTTTTTTTTGTCTTTTTTACCTCTTTTTTCACTTTTTTATCGGTTTTTTTTGTTTTAGATGTTGTTTTTTTATTTACTGTTTTTTTTATTTCATTCTTGACTGTTTTTTTTGTCTTTTTATCCTCCTTTTTTGGCTTTGCTGTTTTCTCTGTTTTTTTAGTAGCTTTTTTCGGCATTAATTACCCTCCTTGATATCTGTTATTATTCGATTTATATCTACTGCATTTCCATTTATACTTCTTGCAGGATCAATTCCATCTTCTCCATATTTGAATTGAATAATTTGTCCACCTGAATGACGTACTGTTCCATCGTTTTCTACTTTAACATCTTCTAACGCATTGATTAAACGTCTTTGCATATAACCAGATCTTGAGGTTCTAACTGCTGTATCAACAAGTCCTTCTCTACCACCCATTGAGTGGAAGAAGTATTCAGTAGGTGTAAGTCCTATTTTATAGCTAGATGCTACAAAACCTTTTGCAAATGCTCCTAGATCTCCTTTTTTGAAATGAGGAAGCGTTCGATATTGATATCCTCTATGTATTCTTTCTCCTCTTACTGCTTGTTGACCGACACATCCTGACATCTGTGAAAGATTGAGCATTGAACCTCGAGCACCTGATTTAGCCATAATTACTGCGCTATTGTTCAAACCTAGATGTTTTCCTGCTATTTCTCCAGCTAGATCTCTAGCTCTTCCTGTAACACGCATAATTTCCATTTCAAGAGTTTCTTCGAGGCTTCTACCAGGTAGGCTTTCAAGTTCTTCGTTTTCATAGGCTTTTACAAGGCCACTTATCTTTTTCATTGCTTTTTCTAAACCTTCCTGTATCTGCCTTTTTGCTTCTTCAGGTATATCTTCATCATCTATTGCTGTTGTAAAACCAAAAATCGTAATTGCAGCAACACCCATTCTTGTAACATTATCGATAAAGGATCTTCCAGCATCCATACCATGATCACGGATTATTCTATCGAGAACTCGTCCTTTAAAAGCACCTATACTGTTTTCATCAATTGTACCCTGTTTAAGTATACCATTTTTGATTATTACATGAGCATCATATGGACATTTAGGAGCAGTACATGTCTCACAATTTAGACATGTTTTTGCACGATATTCAAGATTAAGATCATCAGGTAATAGTGTACTGAATATTTCTTTACCTGAAACATATTTTTTTCCATTTTCTTCAATAATATTTTTCATTTTACCTTCATATTTTATCGCTCCAAGGATATGAGATGCATCATCATATAGAATTTTTTTATCTTGATGTGTTAAAAGGAAGCATCCTGAAATATGATCATGTATTCCACCAATAATTGCTCCACCAAATCTTGGTGATAGAATATTTTCCTGAACTTTCATAAGAATTTCTGCTTCCGCCTGTGCTTCTTCTCCCTGCAGAAGATGTAGATTCATTTCATCTCCATCAAAATCTGCATTATAAGGAGGACATACACATAGGTTAAACCTGAATGTTTTATATGGCACAACTTTTACACGATGAGCCATCATAGACATACGATGAAGAGATGGTTGCCTGTTGAATAATGCAATATCGCCGTTGCTTAGTTGCCTTTCGATTGTATCTCCGATTTCTAGTTTTTCTGCTACTTCCTCAGCATTTCGTTCTGTAACTTTAATTCTCTGTTTCATCCCTTCGTTATCACGTAGTATATAATTTACACTTGGAATAAAATTATCTAATCCAAGTACTGACTTAGCTTTTTCTTTTATAAGAAATCTACACCATTCAATATTATAACTTGTTACTTTTACTGGAACAGTAAGCTCCTTTGCAATTTCCATAGGAACTCCTATTTCATTTATACTGAGATTTGGATCAGGCGAAATAACTGTACGAGCTGAGAAATTAACACGTTTTCCAGATAGATTACTACGAAATCTTCCTTCTTTTCCTTTTAAACGCTGAGCAAGTGTTTTAAGAGGACGTCCTGATCGATGACGAGCAGGTGGTATACCAGATGTTTGATTATCAAGATAGGTTGTAATATGATATTGAAGCAGTTCCCATAGATCTTCAACAATAAGCTGGGGTGCTCCAGCATCTCTATTTTCTTGTAGACGCTGATTAATTCTTATAACATCAACTAGTTTATGTGTTAAATCATCTTCTGATCTTTCACCAGATTCAAGTGTAACAGATGGTCTGACAGTAACAGGTGGAACTGGTAAGACAGTTAATACCATCCATTCTGGTCGCGCTGATTTTTTATTAATATCGAGAAGTGGTAAATCATTATCAGGGATACGCTCAAGCCATTCTCTTATTTCAGATGGTGAAAGTTTTTTACCGTTTTCACGTAAAGATGTGGGTTTATCAAGCTCGATTTTTCCTACCTCACGTCCACAATGTGGACATTTTTCAGATTTAACGCCATCTTTGATGATTTGTTTAAGTAAATAAGTAGGATCACGTCCTTCTTCTCTGTATCTTTTAAGCTCGGTAAGATATTCATCTTTTTGCTTATCTGTTAAAAGTAATCTACCGCATTCTCTGCAAGTTGCTCGTAAACAATCTCTTATTGATTTAACAAGACCAACATGGATTACAGGCATAGCAAGATCAATATGACCAAAATGTCCAGGACATTTATCTTTACCCACACGGAGACCACAGGTTTTACAACGAAGGCCTGGTTCAATTACTCCTAATCTTGGATCCATGAGACCCATAGCAATTGGAAATCCATCATCATCATAAGTATCAGCAGTAATAACTTTTGTAGCACTCATTTTCCTAATTTCATTTGGTGATAATAGAGAAAAACTAATACTTCCAATTTTTTTTGTTATACTACGAATTCTTTCCATTTTATCCCCTCTAAACAAGTGACTCCAATCTAATTCTTGGCGCAATAACCAAAGATTTTAATTCATCAATAAGAAGTTTAAATGCATAACTCATCTCAATAGGATAGATATCTGCCTTGTCACCACAAACAGCACATCTTAGAGCTCCATGACGATCATGAATAGCTACATGTCCGCATGTGTTACAGATATATTTAACAGTAAGATCAGATTCATCAAGAAGCCTGTCTTTTATAACCATTGATGCTCCATGACCTATTAGACAATCTCTTTCCATCTCTCCAAATCTAAGACCACCTTCTCTTGCTCTTCCTTCAGTAGGTTGCCTTGTAAGTATTTGAACAGGTCCACGTGATCTTGCATGTATTTTTCCTGCGACCATATGATGAAGTTTCTGATAATAAATGCATCCAACAAATATGTCAACTTCAAGAGGTTTACCTGTTTCACCATTGTATAATATTTCTTTACCGTTATGTTTAAAACCATTATCGATAAGTGCTTTTCTAAGCACTTCTTCTGATTCTCCTCCAAATGCTGTTCCATCAACAATTCGTCCCTCAAGTGCTCCAACCTTTCCACCTATCATTTCAAGAACGTGACCAACAGTCATACGACTAGGAATTGCATGAGGATTAATTATTAAATCAGGTGACATACCATATTCATTAAATGGCATATCTTCTTGTCTTACTAAAAGTCCTACAACGCCTTTCTGACCATGTTTTGAAGCAAATTTATCTCCATATTCAGGTATTCTTTGTTCTCGAACCTTTATTTTAACCATACGGGAGCCATTAACAGATTCTGATAGCATTACTTTGTCAACTGTACCTCCTTCTCCATGTTGTACTGTTACAGATGTTTCCCTTCTTTTTTGAGGTGTTAAAAAATCAGTCGGTTCCTCAAGAAAACGAGGTGGCGAGGTCTTACCAATTAAAACATCTCCACTATTAACATCACATTCTGGTGAAATAAGTCCATCTTCTCCAAGATTAATGTATGCCTCTTCACTTCTAACCCCTCGACAGTCAGGATCAGGAACCTCAAAATGATCTTCCTGGCCACCAGGATATCTTTTTTCTTCACTACTATATGTTCTAAAAAAACTACTACGGGCCATACCTCTTTCTATACTTGCCTTGCTCATTACAAGAGCATCTTCCATGTTGTAACCCTTATAGGATGCAACGCCTACAATGAAATTTTGGCCTGCAGGTCTCTCTGCAAATTTGATATACTTAACAGGATGTGTCTGAACAAGAGGAGCTTGAGGATAATGCATTAGATGACCTCTTGTATCTGGACGTATTCTATAATTTGAAGCACCAAAACCTAGTGATTGTTTACCCATTCCTGCACCCATTGTAATACGAGGCGATGAATTATGCTCTGGATAAGGAACAAGAGATGAACCTATACCAAGGATACACATTGGATCCATTTCCATATGTGTATGATTTTCAGTTATATTATCAGGCCTTAATGCTATAAGAGTGTTTTCTTCCTCTTCAGCGTCGATGTATTCAACAATTCCTTCATTAATTAAATCAATCCATTTTTTTCTACCTGATAATAAATCTTCAACATATTTTTTTGTAAGTAAAAGTTTACCATTTTCAACAATAACAAGAGGTCTTCTTAGTCTACCACAATCACAATTAACAATAACATCGTTTGCTTCCTCTAAAAATGCAATATTTACTTCATTATTCAAAAGACCTTTACGACGTTTTTCACGAAGTCTATCAACAAGCTCTTTACCATTAGGATACATTCCAATAAGATCACCATTGAGATAAACTCTAGTACCAGTTGATTTTTTTGTAATCTCTCTAATTCCAAGATCTCTAAGAATCCCTTCAACTTCTTTTTCAGAAAAACCTTCTGATATCTCAACTGCAAGAGCAAGATTTTTTACAAGGCCACAATTTGGTCCTTCAGGTGTTTCATTAGGACATAGTCTTCCCCATTGAGTGGAATGTAGATCACGAGCTTCAAAATGAGGTTGAGATCGTGTTAGAGGAGAAGTAACTCTTCTAAGATGACTAAGAACTGCTAAATTGCTAGTTCTATCAAGAAGTTGAGAGATACCTGCTCTGCCTCCAACCCAATTACCAGTTGCAAGAGCATGATGAATACGTTGACTTAAAACATCTGAACGAAGAGAAGAAGATATCTTTATTTCTTTTCCTTTAGCATGTATTCTTTCAATTTGATATTTAAGATCTTTACAAAGCGCAGTAAATGCAACACGGAAAAGATCCTCCATTAGATCTCCTGCAAGTTTTAATCGCTTGTTTGCATAATGATCTTTATCATCTGGCTCACGTTTTCCAAGAGCTAGTTCAAGAACAGCCATACCCATACGAGCCATAAAAATAGCTTTAGTCAAACGATCTGCAGGTTCGTTACCTAGATGAGGTAAAAGATTTTTATCCATTAAGGTTTCAACACGTTTGATACGATATTCTTTAGCTTGTCCACCTGCAAATTTTTTCCCTAAAAATGCAATTGCTTCATCTTTTGTTGTTATACCATATTCATTTGCGCATTCTTCGATATTTGCTAGTACAAAAGGCTCCATTTTTGGATCAACGCTTATAACATCAACAATTTCTATATCGTTTTCCATACCAAGAGCACGAAGAAGAATCATTAACGGTATTTGACCATAAGTTGTTGGAAGAGATACCATAAGCATTCCATCTTTTTTCTTCTCAACAACTGTTAATGCACGATATCCTTCTCTCTGTGAAAAAACCTTAGCAACCTCGATATCACGGCCATATCTACTACTAGTTTCAACAAGTACACGGTTTGGTGCAAGGTCTTCAACAGTAATTAAAACTCTTTCAGTACCATTACTAATGAAATATCCACCTGGATCAATCGGGTCCTCTTGCATTTGCTGAAGTTCGGTTTTATATTCATCATCTATAAGTTCATGGCCCTTTTTTTCCTCGATAACTCGTTTTGCAAGATTACAAGCTTTTGATTTAATCATAATTGGAAGTTCTCCAACTCTAACTTCCTCAGGATCGTATTCAACATCATCTTTAACAGGTATAAACTCCAGAGTTAGTGGGGCTTCATATGTTAAATCTCTTAAACGTGCTTCCATAGGAGTTAGCGGTCTGACTGTTCCATCTGCTTCTTTAACTTCTGGTTTGCCAACAGTTATTTTTCCAAATTTAATTTTATAACCCTCAATCTCAGGGTAAATATAACCTCTTTCCATTTCTTCTTCTTGTCCAATTATTGTACTATCAACAATATTTTGAAGTCTTCGATCTAAGAAATCATTATATGAGGCTATTTGGTGGTTAACAATACTTCGCTCTTTATAAAAAGAATCGATAAGTTCTCTCATCTAAAACACCTATTAATCATTACTTTCAACAACAAGTCTATAAATTACTGCTTCTTTTGCAGTATAGCTTTTTCTTTTAATTCTGATTATTTGTCCCGGTTTTGCCCCTATAGAGACACACACAGGATCAGAATCTAACAATTTAGGTAATTGATCCAGAGAAATCTTTAAATTTTCAAAAAGTTCCTTTTTTTCTTCTTCTGATATTATCTCATGAGTTGGTACTAAATCATGACTCATAATATTGAAGACTTGGATATTAGATTCTTTTACCATTGTGTGAATTTTCCTCCTAGTGGCATTTGAACTCAGCGGGCCTGAAGGGATTCGAACCCTTGGCCACCTGGTTAAAAGCCAGATGCTCTACCTAGCTGAGCTACAGGCCCATTTTTAGGCCGGGACTCAACAGATACAATTATATTTTTATATAATACACTCTAACCAGGATTAAATTTGAAATAGCCTACCGGCTATAATACTTCATATATTTATAATTTATGGATTTATCAATTTTAATATTAATTGGTTACTCTTTTTTCTAAAAGTAATTTCATAGTCTTCAAATATTGGAGTTCTTCCTAGAAGAATTGGAATATCATCTCGTCCTGAGACATGTATTTGAATGTTATCATAAATAGTGTTTTGATCTTTTGTACCTATCATCATGTTTAGGTTAGTCTTATAAAGAGATGCTGTTCCGCCTGCTGTATCAACTGATCCAGCATCATGTAATTTTAATCCTAAATATTTAGCAATTGGCATAGGAATTACAATAAAATCTCCTCCAGAATCTAACAAAGCATCAATAAAAGGAGTTTCTTTACCGTCAAAATAAAATTTAACTGGAATTATAGGATATCTATAATAGTTGAATATAAAGTGTAAATCATTCATAGGCTTTGAGTGTAATCCAATTTTAGCAAATAATACTTTTGATTAGTAAAAATGTTATATCTCAATTTTAAAATTCTCTTAAAGAACCATTTATTACCTTTGAGATTTTTATATTGTCATTTGGAAATTTTTCTGCTGGATATTTTTCTTCAGCAATCTTTAATATATCCTCCACATTTGCACTATGATCTACTATTTCATCATTGAATAATAATAACCATTCACCTGAGAATTTTTTAGTAATATCGTTTTCTTTCATCCAATAGGATTACCAGTTAGGATTATTTAAAATTTTTGTTGTAATTTCCTTAATGTTTACTATTTTTATAAAAATTTTTAATAAAATAAACAAGATTTATAGAAAATTATTTATATTAGAACATACACACTATTATACATTAAGGTAAAGATAATTGTGCAAGAAGAGGGTTAAATTATGAATATAATTACATTGGAAGATTTATCTAGAGCAATAGCTAATAGAGTTGGAATAGGTATAGAAGAAGCCAGAAGAGATGCAGGTTTTGTAATGGACATTTTTGGTTTTCAAGATCGTGTTATCGATAATGTACTTGATCCAGAAGATAGACAACTTTTTTATATTTTAGAAGAAGAGGGAATGCTTACAACTGAAAGAGAAGAAACCACTCTCTATGATGGGAGAGAATGGAGAACTCATTATTGGGTTATTAGAAAGGATATTATACTAAAATACTCGAAAGATGAAAATAAGAGGACAAAAAGTATACTTTCTGATAAACAATCAATAGATGATATTTCTGATGAAGCTATTTATGATGCTTTAGAAGAAGATATCTGGGTTACTCGAAAATTAGAAGAGTAATTTTTTTTTTTTCTCATTTTTAAAAAAACTTAATAATATGATTTTTATTTCTTGTTTTGTTTTCTCTTAGTTTAGAACTTAATTTAATTTGTAGGTGAAATTATGGAAAAAAGAAGAATAATAATTAGTTCAGAATCTGTTACAGAGGGTCATCCAGATAAAATGTGTGATTTAATCTCAGATGCTATTCTTGATGAGGCACTTAGAGTTGACAATTACTCTAGAGTAGCAGTTGAAACAGGTACAAAAAACGGTGGAGTAATGGTATTTGGAGAAATGACTACTAAAGGATATATTGATATTCCACATGTTGTAAGAGACGCCATAAAAGATATTGGATACACAAAAGCTGAATTTGGAATTGAATGGGAAACATGTTCAGTCTGGGTTCAAATCACAGAGCAAAGTCCTGATATCTCTCAAGGTGTAACTGAAGGTGACGGTTTGCATAAGGAACAAGGTGCTGGTGATCAGGGAATGATGTATGGATATGCATGTAATGAAACAAAAGAGTTTATGCCATTACCGATATCACTTGCTCATAAGCTTACTAAAAAATTATCAGAGTTAAGGAAAAAAGGAGAAATAACATATTTGCGTCCTGATGGGAAATCACAGGTTTCTATTGAATACGATGAAAAAGGAAAACCAATAAGAGCTGATACAATTGTTGTCTCTACACAGCATGATGGTGGTATATCACATAATAGGATTAAAAAAGATATTATTGAAAAAGTGATTAAACCTGTTTGTAAAAAATGGATTGATAAGGATACTATCTACCATGTTAATCCAACAGGAGCGTTTGTTAGAGGTGGACCTTATGCAGATGCAGGTCTTACTGGTAGGAAAATAATTGTTGATACATATGGTGGTGTTGGTAGACACGGTGGTGGTGCTTTTTCAGGGAAGGATCCAACAAAAGTTGATAGAAGTGCTGCTTATGCAGCAAGATATATTGCAAAGAATATTGTTGCAGCAGGTATTGCAGATAAATGTGAAATACAACTTGCATATGCAATAGGTGTTGCTGAACCTGTTTCAATAAATATTGATTGTTTTGGAACAAATAAAATCCCAATAGATAAGATTGAAAAAATTATCCGTGACTTATTTCCATTAACACCAAGTAAAATTTTAAATCATTTAAATCTCAGAAGACCAATTTTTTATAAAACTGCGGCATATGGTCATTTTGGACGTGAAGATCCAGATTTTACTTGGGAAAAAACAGATAAAGTATCTTTAATAAAAAAAGAAGCAGGAATAAAAAATTAATCATTCTATTTTTTTCTTTATCGTTAGTTTAAAGTAGATAACAAATAATTTACTAATGTGAATATCAAAGGCGGATGGAGAGAAAATAAAGTTTATATTATTATTGCAATAATTGTCTGTATTATTGTCCTACTAACAATTATTATTCTAAGTAATAATCTTGTTCAAGCCTATATTCCAGAACAGTTTTTAGATGATAATTGGATTGAGGATGTTAATGAGCGGGAATATAACGAAAGGTTTTTTGGTTTAGAAAAACAAGCAAGTTTTACTTATAAAAAAGATGAAGAGATCGATGATTTATATCCAGCTTATGTTACAGTAACATCTGTTAAAACTATATTTATGATGAATGAAGAAGATCTTTTTGATAAAACAGTTGAAACCTTAAATGAAATAGCTAAAAGAGATAAATTGATTTATAACGATTCATCAATTCTAAAAGGTAGTAGAGTAACATTTGATAATAGACATAAGACAAGATATATTGTTTATGAAGGAATTGATAATTCAACTAAATTTAATGAAGAAATTAGAATTATTGGTGAATGTTGGAATTGTGGTGTTTCTGGTACTTCAATTATTTGTATTGGATATGCACAAGTCACTGAGTATGAAAATAATTTTGAATATTATTATGGTAATTGGGCAAAAATAATATCTGATAAAGAAGGAACTTTTGGTCCAGATATTTATAAAGATTCTACTGGTTTAATTTTTAATGTAAAATGTCATTAATTATTTCTAATCTTCAGATAATTCAACTTTATTAAGTTCAATTCCTTTAGGACATTTTATTTTTTCAATTACTTTTTTAATAGTATATTCTTTATCTTTTTGAATATCTATACTACAGGATTCATAATATATGCATCCGATACTATCACATTCTTCTTTTTTAATTTTTATTTTATCTCCTTCTGATATATCGTTTTTAACACATGTTATTATCGGAAGTTCTTGAACCTCTACAACTATTGCAGTTCCTTCATGGATATTACAGTTATGTTTTTTATCACGAATATTGATTATTTTGTATCTTCTTCCTTTTTTTAAATTAAAACATACTGTTTTTAATTTGCAATTTTTACACTCGTTGTTTGGCCCTAGATATGTAAATTCCATATCTTTGATTGCTATTTTTTCTCCAATTAATGTTACAAGTGGCATCTATATTACTCCTGTTATTTTTGCAAGCCTTTTTGCTGCATCTTTTGTTAAACCTGTTTCTCCAAGTATAGTATATCTTTCAGGTCTAATTTCTTGTGCTCTTACAAGAGCTTCAACAATTTTTTTCTTTGATACTCCAAGTTCTTCTGATGTTGTAGGTGCTCCAATTCTTTTTAGAGTATCCCTTATTTTCTCCCAGTTTCCACCATGTAAGTATACCATCATAATTGCTCCAACTCCGCATTGTTCTCCATGCATTGGTTTTTTATGTCTTTTACCTTTTAGCATTATTCCAGGTCCAAGGTGGTCAAGCATATGAGAAAACATATGTTCTGAGCCTGAAGCCGGTCTAGTATTTCCAGCAACACTCATAGCGACTCCTGATACAATCATTGCTTTTACTGCAAGCCATGCTGATTCTTCTGTATCAGGTCGTATATCATCAATATTTTCAATCAACATTTGAGCAGCTGTTTCTGCTAAAACTGCTGCATGACTGCTGTATTCTTCTCCTTTTAATCTATATGCAAGTTGCCAATCTTTTACAGCTGATATATTTGAAATAACATCTGCACATCCAGATGCTAGCATTCGATAAGGAGCTTTCATAACAATTTTAGTATCTGCAAGAATGGCAAGAGGAGATACTGCTGTTTTTGATACAGATCCTTTGCTATGCTTAAGAGAGGCTCTTGGTGAAGCAATTCCATCATGTGCTGCAGAGGTTGGAACGCTTACAAATGGTTTTTTAAGTTCATAAGCAGCAAGTTTTGTAACATCTATTACGCTTCCTCCTCCGACACCTAATAATAATTCTGATTTATGTTTATTTGAAAAATTAATTACTGAATTTACTTCTTTTACAGTAGGTGATGAGACAATTTTTTCTTTTACTACATAATTAGCTTTTAATAATATTTTTTTAATCTCATCTCCTGATAATTTTCTTGTTTTTTTATCAGCTACAATTAAAACAGATTTACCTGTACTAATTCTACCACTTAACTCTGCTATTTGAGATGTTGTATTATGTCCAACTATGATTTCTCTTGGAAATACCATTGTTTTTGACTTTGTAAATCGTTCCATATCCTTTTGGTAAACCACGGGTTTAATATATTATTTTTTCCTTTCATACAAAGAAATTATGAAAATATTTGAGATTTATAGAAGAAATAAAGATGAGTTTCTACTTTATTGTATATTGGTTTTTATCCTTGTTATTATTATAGGTGTTGTTATATGGCCAAGTATTTTTTATGATAATTGGATTTGGAAATATTACTGGGGACCAGTAGTTGCTGATTCACGTGGTGGAACAGCTGTTTTTAATGGTATTGAAGCTCATGAAGGATATACAATACTTTCAGAGATTACATATGGTATAATACTTATTATTGCATTATATGCAATTTACAGACTTCTTAAACGTTTAAATATAAAGGTTGATTGGAGATTTGCTTTATCGCTTTTTCCATATATATTATATGGGCCTATAACTCGTGTATTAGAAGATACTGAATTTTTTGAAGAACCAGTTAGTTATTGGTTCATATCACCTTTAATTTATCTACAAATCGCTTTAATTGCAATATTATTTTTATTAATTGGATATGTTCTAGAGAATAGATTAAATAATCCTAATATAACAGTTAACCGCGTTATTTTTTGTGGCGGATTAATTATATTAATACCCTCATTGTATCCAATAACTCGTTGGATTCTTGGAGATTATTGGAGTTCAACATCTGGTGTTCAATTTGATGTTTTTTTAATTGTTATTGGGATTGTTATATTAGTAGTAGCATCGGTTTATTTGTTTATTCATTTTATTGTTAAAAAAGAGGATTATTTAGTTTATAAAAATCCACTTAATTTACTTATGTTATCAGGCCATCTTATTGATGGATTAACGAGTTATATATCTATAAAAGATCCTTTTAATATGGGATTAAATTATGCTGAAAAGCATCCTGCATCAAATTTTTTACTTAATACATGGGGTCCATCTTTTCCAATTGTAAAGTTTTTCTTGATAATATCTGTGATTTATGTTTTTGATATTCTTTACAAAGAGGATTTAAAAAATCATATGACACTTGTTAATCTTCTTAAGATAGGTATATTGATTCTTGGTTTTTCACCTGGTGTAAGAGATCTTTTAAGAGTGACCATGGGTGTATAATATTATGAGACGTCATCCGGATTGGCTAAAAGTAAAAATTGGAAGTGGAGAAGAATATGTTAAAATGAAGTCTCTTCTAAGAAAAGCTAATTTACATACAATTTGTGAAGAGGCAAAATGTCCTAATATTGCAGAATGCTTTAGGTCAGGGACAGCCGTTTTTTTAATACTTGGAGATATCTGTACAAGAAATTGCAAATATTGTAATGTAAAACATGGTGAACCTAAAAAAATAAATGTTACTGAAGCAAGAGATATTGCTGAGTCAGTGAAAAAACTTAGACTTAATTATGTAGTAATTACTTCCGTTACAAGAGATGATTTAGATGATGGTGGAGCATTTCTTTTCTCAAAGACAGTTGATGAAATTAAAAGAATTAATCCAAGATGTAAAATCGAGGTTTTAATACCAGATTTTAAAGGTGATATTAAATCATTAAAAAAGATTGTAGATTCTAGTCCCAATGTTATTAATCATAACATAGAAGTTGTTAAAGAATTATTTCCATATATTAGACCAGAAGGTGATTATAATATTAGTTTGAAACTATTAGAAAATATCAAAAAAATAGATAAAAACATGAAAACAAAATCTGGTTTTATGATAGGTATTGGAGAAAAAACAAAACAAATTATAAAAACTATTGATGATTTAAGAAGGGTAAATGTTGATTTTTTAACAATTGGACAATACCTACAACCTAGTAAAAAACATGTTAAAATCAAGAAATATTATACTCCCAAGGATTTTGTGGAATTTAAAAAAATCGCATTAAGTAAAGGTTTTATTCATGTTGAATCAGGACCTCTTGTTAGAAGTTCTTATCATGCTGAAAGAGCAATAAATAAATTTTAGAAAGAAATTATTAACTAATTATCAATTCTGTTTTTCATGCAGTCTAAATCTATTTATAAAGTTCCGAATGGTAAATTATTGAAAATTAATTTAGTCTATGATAAAAAAAATAAAAAAATAGATAAAATTTCGATAATGGGAGATTTTTTTGCATATCCTGAAGAATCTATAGAAATACTGGAAAAAAAACTAGAAAATAATATTCTTGAAAAAGATACATTAAATAAAAAAATCGAATCAATCATTAAACAAAATAAGATTGAATTTATCGGACTAAGCGGAAAAGATTTGACGATAGGAATAATGATGTGTTTAAAATGACTGAAGAATGGAGATTATTGATAACTGAAGGTTGTAATGCTGCTAGGAATATGGCAATAGATAGAGCGGTATTGGTTGCAAATAGTAATGGAAAGGTTCCACCAACTGTTAGATTTTATACTTGGTCTCCACCAGCGATATCTATTGGATATTTTCAAAGCCTTGAAGAAGAAGTAGATATTAATATGTGTAAAGACCTTGGTATTGATTATGTTAGAAGAATAACTGGTGGTGGAGCAGTATTTCATGAAGATGAACTTACATATAGTATTGTTGTTCCTGAGGCTCATAATCAGATTTCAAAAAATATAATGGAAAGTTATAGTCGGATATGTGGCGCTATAATAAAAGGTTTGGAAAATATAGGTATTGAAAGTGAGTATAAACCAATTAATGATATTATTACTAATGGAAAAAAGATATCTGGTAATGCTCAAACCAGAAAAATGAAAACAGTTCTTCAGCATGGAACGGTTATAACTGATGTTAATGTAGAAAGAATGTTTTCAGTTTTAAAAGTACCTAATGAAAAAATTAAAGATAAAATGATATCTGATGTAAAAGAAAGAGTTACTTCTGTTAAACATGTATTAGGTAAAACTATTTCTTTTCGTAAAATATCTAATGCAATGAAAAATGGTTTTGAGAAAGAATTTAATATCAAGTTAATTAATGGAAATTTAAATAAAATGGAAAAGGATTTAACCAAAAAATTTGAAATAGAATGTTTTGGATTAGAAGAATGGAATCATAAAAAATAATAAAATAAAAGATAAATTTTTTTAATAAATATAATAATAATAAAAATCCGAATCAATAATAGTACCAAGAAATATATATTTTAATATATCTAAATAAGATTATCTATAAATATATAAAAAAGAGATGAAGATTTATAATTATACTGTTTTATATCTTATAATATTCCTCAAGCAATAATGTAACTGTAGTAGTTGACCCAGTTGTAGATGCGGTAGTTACTGCTTTTGGAACTATTCCATCACTTGTAACCCACATTGTCATTTCAGAATCTGCAGACGTATACGTACCCATAACCGAAGAGGAGGCTGCTTGCTCTCTCTCAATAACATAGCAATCTTTGAAAGTAGTACCTGATACTGTTAAATCCTCGATTCCTGTGAGAGTAAAGCTCATTTCAGCATCAACAGTTTGGGTAGAATAACCTGGTATACTATAGCTCATAGTAAAATCATTAGTAACTGTTTCACCTACTGTTAGTTGATCAAATGAGACCATATTCCAATAATCTTGAGGAAAATCACATGTCATTGAAGATTCTTGCCCCATCATATCCATTGTCATTTCCATTTCTCCAGTATTTTCATCCCATGTAAATTCAGAAGACATTGTTGTATCCCCTGTATATCCTGGGATATTACCATAGTCCATTGTCATTGTCATATAAACAGGCATTTGATTTGATTTTTTAACATAACAAACATAATCTATTGAAATAGACATGGATATTCCTGAATATGTCATAGAAATTGTGGTTTCTCCTAATATTTTATTGCATGTTTGACCGTTATATATTTCAGTTCCTACTGTCCGAAAAGTTGTTTCTCCGATTCTATCGTTATTAAGATAATATCCATAGGTAGCTTTATAACCTTCTTTTGGGACAACCTGGAAGTTACCAGATGCTAATGCTTGTAAATTAACAGATGGTCCACCCTCATTAAGAGAAATTGTTCCTTTATTTGATGAGTTATCTGAATCCTTTCCATTTTCACCTGGAAATAAAACAAAGAATGCTACTAAAACAAGTAATACAGCAACTATTATTGCAATTATTGGTATAATAAATCTAAAATTTTTTTGTGGTGGATAATTTGAATAAGGTGTTGTATATTGATATTGAGGTTGATTTGGATTTTGTTGATTATTATTTGGTTGTTGATATCTCTGCTGATCTGGTGAATTATTAAAACTTTCAGATTCAAAACGAGTTCCACAATTCATACAAAAAGCCTCATGATTATAAGCTCTCATACCACAATTAGAACAATTTTTAACCATTTTACATCTCTCCTAGTGATATTAGTAAACTAAATACTGATTATTTATAGTTTCTGTATAAATCTATCAAAAATGAAAATATATCATAAAAAGATATATACATAGCAATATCTTTTTATATATCATCTAATAAAATTTCCATTCCATCACTAGCAGCAATAATATTTAAACTCAGTTTATCTGATAATTTCTTTGCGATCTCCCAAGGTTTGGCTTTTACCATAGTCATTCCAAAATGAGTAAGAATTGTAAGTTTAGGTTTATTTATATTAATTATTTTTTCTGCATCATCTATAGTTAAATGTTGAATTTTTTTATTTTCAGGAATTCTAACAACATTTATAATTAATATAGGTTCTTTATAAAATTCCTCGATTCCTTTAAAATAAGCTGTATCAGAAATAAATGATATTGATTTTTTTTCTCCATAAATATTCAATCCATAAGTTTCGACACCATGATGGGGATGTCTTATAGGTGTGTTAAAAGATATATTTTTTAATCTATATTTTCCTCGTTCTTTGAGTGTTATAATCTCGTCAACATATCCTCTAAGATATTTTAAAACAACAGGATCATCTTCTAAAGCATCTTTAGGAGCATAAACAACGCCTTTTTTATCCCATCCTCCATTTGTCATTGCTTCAATCATAATATTTACATCATTTGAATGATCAAGATGACGATGTGTAATAATTATTCCATCTAACTCTTTAGGATTAAGTTTAGGTCTGCTTGATAAACATCTTATGAGGGAACCAGGTCCAGGATCGATTAATAAATTTGTTTCATCAAGTGTTATCCATATACCACCAGATTTTCTAAGCTGTTGAGAAACAACAAATCTTGCACCAGCAGTCCCTAAAAACTTTATTTTGTTCATTACTTTTTCATCCTAAATTTTTTTTAGATTTTTTAAGATAATATGAGTATTGTATAAATAACTATTAATTTTTTAGTTCGAAAATTTTCCAAAAATTCGAAAATTATCCAAGAAACTATTAATATTTTCAAATAAGAAATCCGATAGTGTTAAAAGATCAAAGTAGGTGAATGTAATGAGAGTTAAATGTAGATACTGTGGAATTATCAAACATGTTCCACCAAGTCGTGTTAAAAATGAGAATACATATTACTGCGGTTCAACAAAATGTAGAGAAAAACATATGAAAAGAATTGGAAAATCAACAAAAAAAAAGGATTTTTCTCAGTTGAAAAAATTAAACGATATTGCTAAAATATGGAAAAATAAACCCTATAAATACAAGATTAACTTTTCACAGTTATATACTGGTAGTGATAAAATTAAATCAAATATAAATTAAATAAAAATGCCAGATAATCTTATACTTATTTATTATACATTTATTCGAAAATCTTCCAATAAACTATAAATAAATAATAATTACAATACAACTATTTATTGAAGAGTTGGAGAGAACTAATGAAAATAAAAAAAATAACAACTTCAACAATATTCATTTTTTTAAGTTTAATTATTTTCAGTTTTAACGTTAATGCATATGAATCTCCTTTTCAAATAACTAAAGCAAATATTGATGATATATTAATATACGAAAATCAAAATAATTTTATTAGCTTAGAGTCGAATGTTTCTGAGATTGGTGTTAGTATTTCAGGTTATATTTACGAATCATATAGTTTATTATACACAAATGGCGAAAATCATTCATTCTCACCACCAATATCAGATGTTTCAGTATCAATTAAATTACTAAACTCACAATCATATAAAGTTAATCAAGTTATAGATCCAATTATTCATAATACGACTGTTTCTTATGGTTCAACTTTTAGTAGTTGGAATATTGCCTCATCAAATAGTAACAATTTAAAAGAAAAAAAATATATTTTTGATAGTCCAAATTATGAAGTTAAATTAGTTAATGATTCTAATATGGCATTAGTCTCTTCAGAGATCCAAATTCCTATATGGAGATATACACTAACAGATAATAATGGATATTTTAATTTTGATTCGCTTAAAACAGGAACTTATGAGATTTATATAAGTAAATCAGGTTATAAATCTGAATCTAAAAAAATTACAGTCGATGAAGATGTAATTCTTGATTTTTCACTCCAGAAAAACATCAGTGATTATGATCTAGAAATTATAACAAACTATCCAATCAATGAATCTTTATTATCTATAAGAGAGATAGGTGGTAGAGATAATCTAAAATCAATAAATACAGCAATTAAAAATGGTGAGGTGGGAGGAGAGATTTTTATTGAAAAGTCTCTTGATGGAAAAATATTTCTTCAAAATGAAGATATTACAATAAAATCTCTTGGTATAGATGATAATAAGCTATCAATTTTAGTTAGTGGAGAGGATAGTACAACAGGAAAAACAATTGTAATTAATACAGAATCTGGGTATTTTAAAAATACAGATAATATTATAATAAATTATGATGGTGAGTTAATAAAAATTGCTGATGATATTAATGATATTTTAAATCCAAGTGATGATAGTTCTCGAGCTGAATATTTAATTCTGCAGGGTGCAGATGGAGTTCAAATACTTGTAAGTATTCCTCATTTTAGTGATCATCAAATAACAATATATAGTGTTTCTGAAATAGTTGAAACTTTAGGGGGAACCACTGCAATTATGATTTACATTATAGTATGTTTGGTAACTACAACTATATTTGTAGGCACCATTCACCTCCGCCGGAGAATATAAGTAAATCCTTATATTCTCCTTTTTTCTTTCCCTTGTTGGTTGAGATGGAGATAGAGTTAATTATCCTTAATGCTTGTATAACAATTTTTTCTATAGGAATGCTTATAGTATCTCTATTAAGCTATAATAAGTATAAAAATACTAAACTTCTTTTTGTTAGCATTGTATTCTTAATATTTTTAATAAAGGGTATAATATCTAGTTTAAGTTTATTTTATGAAAATATTGATAATATTTTTTCAAATATATACATTGCATTATTTGATTTACTAATACTTATTTTACTTTTCATGGCTACCTTAAAGAGATAGTATTATGAGCGAATTTCTTGAACTAGAAACAAGACGAAAGGTATATGATTTAGTTTCAAGAAATCCTGGACTACATCTAAGTAAGATTGCAGAGCTTTTAAAAATGAGAATTTCACTTGATGAATACCATCTTTTATATTTAGAAAAAAATGGTGTAATACTATCTTCAAAGGAAGCCGGATACTCAAGATATTATATTAAGGGAAAAATTGGAACTGCTGATAAAAAGATTCTATCAATTCTAAGGCAAAAAATCCCCTTAAAAATTGTATTATTTTTATTAAAAAATGATTGTTCACAGCATAGGTATATGATTAAAAACTTTGATATTGCTCCATCAACACTTTCATATCATCTTAAAAAATTAGTAAAAATTGGCATAATTTCACAAACTTCTTTTGGAGATGATAAAGGATATTCAATAATTAACAGAGAAGAATTGATTAGAATATTAATGCAATACAAACCATATTCAGTAATTGATGGTTTTGCAGATATTTGGTCTGATTTAAAAGTGGATGAGCTCTAAATATTGTTTAAAAACATATTTACATAAATTATATATTCCCTTTTCTATGGATCTTTTCAAATATACATATGATTTAGTAAGACAAATACCTGATGGAAAAATATCATCCTATGGAGCTATAGCAGATGCTTTGGGTGATAAAATTGCTTCAAGAGCTGTTGGAAGAATGATGAATCAAAATCCAAATGCGGATACTATGCCCTGCTATAAAATTGTGCATTCAGATGCTCGACTAGGAGGTTTTGGGCTAGGATTAGATGATAAAATCAGAAGATTAAATGAAGTAGATATAACTGTTGATAATGGAAAGATTATTGATTTTGATAAGGTTTTTTATAATAATTTTAAAACTAGCTATCCTTTAAAGAAATTAAGACAAGAACAAATAAAACTCAGTAAACAAATTGATTTAAAGGATGAGTTCGACTCAATAGAAACAGTTGCTGGAGTTGATGTTGCATATCCAAAAAATGAATTTGATAATGCATGTGGAGTTTGTATTGTGATGGATTATAAATCAAAAAAAATAATTGAGAAAAAATCAATTTTTTATAAAACAAATTTTCCATATATCTCAACATATCTTTTTTATAGGGAATTTCCAGTAATTAAAGAACTTATAAAAACACTTGAGTCTAATCCAAGTGTGTATATTTTTGATGGAAACGGAATTTTACATCCATATGGTATTGGCA
>CAZVNH010000010.1:0-4412 GCA_964628575.1 uncultured Thermoplasmatales archaeon
AAATAACGAAGGTTATATTGATTTATTAATACCTCCTGGTGAATATATTTTATCAGTTTTTGAAAATGGTGAACAAATTGGTTTACGAAAGGTAAATATTTTTAATAATAGAGAATTGGATTTAATAACTCAAAAAGAGCCTCTATATACATATTTACTGATTTTTATAATCTTGATATTTTTTAGCATTGGATCAATAATTTTATTAAAAAAAAGAGGTTATATTTCAATTATAAAAATATTAGTTATAGCTCTTGGAATAATTTTAATTATTTTACCTTGGTGGATCATTGAATATTCTTCATCTGAAAAATCAATTGAAGCATCAAATATAATCTATTTATCACCTCCAGCTCAGGTGAAAATGTTTAATACAGATGACGTAAATGCTGGTCAGATAATACCATTTCCTGAGATAATTGCTAATATAATGAATATAATTATTTTAATGATAATCATAGCACTGATAATGCAATTTATAAATATTATTTTTAAAAAATATAACAAGAAAAAAAGTGCCTTATTATCTCAATTCTTATGTACAATATTCTTTATTTTAATTGTAGTATTATTTTATATATTAATCTCTACAATGGCAAAAATTGGTGTCGGAAGTTTTATTGGAACAGGAAATCTTGAATTAGGAATAATTGGAGAAGAAACTAGAGAGATAGTTCAAGGTAATTGGGGACCTAGTTATGGTTTTATTATAGCTTTTATTATTTCTATAATTGTTATTTTGTTATTTGCTTATGATTTGAAAAAGTATATTAATAATTGGAAAAGGAAAAAATCATCTAATAATTCTAAACAATAATTTCTAGGACTAACACATATAAGAGCTATATATTAATCAACACTTTGAAGATATTATTAAAAAATCTTTACTAATTACAGTTGTTTTTGAATTAATATTAAAAAAAATTTAATTCGATTTTAATTATCAATATCAATCATTTTTTCTGCTGGTGTTAAATCTATATTAAATGTAATTAATAAATTATTTTTTCCTGTTTTACCAAATATTATTTTTGGTAAAATCCTACTTTGATGCCAATAATTACCTTCCCAAATGTTTTCATTTGAATTATAAAAAAAAGCCAATCTACAATCAAATTTATTTATAAAATATAAGATATTGAAATTATCTATTTTTAGAGTATCATATTTAATAAAATTATTTGAGGAAATAATATTATTATCTGAATCCCTTAAATATAAACCAGTGTGATTATTTTCAATTAATGTATTATAAGATATATTTATGTATGTACTTCTTTCTAAAATAATTCCACAGTAGTAACTATTTAAGATATAATTTTTATTGATAATTGCATTATTACATCTAGAAATCCAAATTCCAGATATTGTTGATCTTGTAAGTATGTTATTGATAATTCTTGAGTTATTTGAACTGTCAATTAAAATATTACATCCTATTTTATTTAAAACATTATCAATTCTATTATTTTTAATAGAACAATCATTACCTTTTCTAACTCTAATTCCAAAATCTCCAAGATCTGTTAAATAATTCTTGTAAATACTACAATTATCTGCATAATCGATGGATATACCAGAGCACGTTCTATAAAAATAGTCATGGAAATAACCATCATCATTTGTTATTGTAAAACCAGATACATTAACACTATCTTCTGTTATTTTAATGATTATATTTTCATCGTTTGACTCATTATATATTCCAATTATTTTTGTATTATTTATTCCTGCACCTATTAAATTTATTTTTTTATTTATATGAATATTTTCTTTGTATGTACCATTATAAACAAAAACTGTATCTCCTGAACTAGCATTATCTATAGCATCTTGAATTGAACTAAAATTTTTATCACCTGATCCACCTACATAAAATATTTTATCTGTATAATTATTATTTACTCTTGAGTAATTTGAGATAATATTATCAAATATTTCTTCATTTTTTATATAATCCATTTCTTTTTTATAATATGAATTTTTTATTGTACTTTCTTTTTGAAATATATACTGGATAATATTTTTATAGATGTTAAAACTTGTTTGAGTAATTAATGAAATTGTTGAATTTTCATGAAGTTCTATTGACTCTTTATTTATTTCAGACATTTTTTCTACTAATGAGGAATAAGGTTCATCCCAGATATTTACTAAACCACCTTTTCTAATATCAAGTCTATCTTGATAGCTGAACCATATATGTCCGATCATATATGATCTTTTCAAACAGTTTCTTGCATATCCTTCAAAAAAATTTACTCTATTATTATCAGTTAATCCATTTTTCTTGGGAGAGATTATATTTCGTTTAAACATTTCAGGCTTTGGAATAATTGGCCATATATCATCTTGTTTTTCATAAGAAAATTCTGATACAAGAAGTGGTTTACCTGTAATATAATGGTAATTATACATCCAGTTATCAAGAGTAACGCAGTTATATATCTTTGAATTGAGATATGATGTCAGATCATAATATAATGGATGTTTTCTATAATAATTTATACTAATAACATCAACATTATTTCCACATTCCTCTAATACCTCTCTTGGAACACCTATTAAATAAAATCTAACTCCTAAATTTAAGTGATTAGGATCAGCAGATTTTAATACAGAGTTTGTAAAATTAAAATATTTTCTTGCAACAAGTCTATTAAAATCATTAATATCCTCAAATGCTTTCCCAGTTCTAACCTTCCATCCTTCTCTACCTAATTTTTTATAGTTATATAGCTCTTCAAAGTTATTAATATCCATATTCCATATTTCATTGAAATCATCAGGCTTATTATCATATCTTTCTTTTAGAAATTCAACTATGCTTTTTTTACCTGCTGTTGTCTTGTTTGCAGAAAAAAAAACCTCAAGAACAGTATCAGTATCTAATGTATCTGGGCTCCATTTCATTTCATTATCTGTTTGATAACCGATAAGATTTGAATCACTTATTAAAGAAGCAGTGGTTTCATTTATTATTCTTTTAACCTCATTTTGCCATCCAATATCAAAAACATCAGGTATTCTACGGTTTGACCAACCTTCTTCAACAACTATATGTTTAAATTTAAATTTGTAAATATATGGGAAATCTGGAAAAAGGTTAGTATTACCTCCTATCAGTGTATTAAATCCCCAATTTTCTAATCTCTCTTTGGTATAATTTACCCAGTCAGATATATGTCCATAATAAAAATCACCTGGTTGTACATACGATATTCCTATAGAATAAAATTTTTCACCATTAGGATCTATTAACCACCAAACATCATTAATTTTTTTACAATAAAAAAAACCAGTTGCTTTATATTCAGATTCGGTTGGATTTATTAAATGATTTTTACCCTGATTTATCAAATTTCCTGATATATTTAATGAAGATATTAATAATGCTAATACTAAAAAATATGAAATTGGTAGAATTTTATTTTTTTTATTAATTATTAAACTCAAGTAATTTCATCCTATATATACTTTAAAATTTAAAATAATAAATAATTATATAAATTTTTTCATATTTATTAAATATTAAAGATGAAAAGAAATACCAATATTATAGTTAAATTTTAAGAATATGCAAACCAAATATTACTTTCAAAATATTAAATGGTATTACAAAATTAATACATAAAAATCAAAAATTTTTAAATTAAAAATAAATTCTTATCTTATTAAATCAAAATAATTAGGAAATTATTTTATTTTTTTCATCCAAAAACTTTGACTTGCTTGTCCCCTAAACATCTTATTACATAATTCTGGATATTTATTCTTCATATAATTACCCATCCAAATTATCTCAAATACTTCATTGAACATTAAGAATGCATGTAGAAAATATTCCTCATTTGAGAATAGTTTTTTGCCAAGTACCCATTCTTTTGGATATTCTCTTGGAAGAAAGATATCATGGATATGTATTATTACTCCTTTATTTAGACGAGGTAATAGTTCTAATAGTTCATAACAAACATCGCTGTTGATTTTTACAACACTTGTTGAATCAATAAATAAGATATCGTTTTCTTTAAGTTGTTTGAAATATTCAACATCTATCTCTTGTAATTTCTTTTCAATTAATTCAGCATTATTAGGAATTTTCCCTTCAACATCTGGATTAGGATAAGGATCGATTGCAGTAAATTTACTATTAATACCATCTTGCAGTTTGTTTTTATTTAATGTTTCTCCTATAAGTACAGTTGAATAACCACTTCCAATTTCAATTACTCTTCTAGGTTTATAGCTTCGTATTATTGTATATAACACATCGCCATCAATTTCACCAAACCATCCATTATAAACATAGTATTGAAATTCCCCTGTTGGTTCATGTAATCCAAAGCTATCGTATTCTTTTTTGTATTTTAAACAATATTTATTAATAAATTCTTTTTGTTTTTCTGTAT
>CAZVNH010000010.1:4422-19527 GCA_964628575.1 uncultured Thermoplasmatales archaeon
GATTAACACCCTTCATCTCTGATTCTCTTTCCCAGATATCATCAGTAAGAGTTCTTGTATCTGGGATTGGTTCATAGTAATGATTTGGTGTTACATGAACACCTAGTTTTTCCCATATAGGAAAAGTTTTTTTAATCAGATACCAACGTATATCCATTTTCATATCTTGATCAATTCTCCTTATATCCTAATTTTTTCAGATTTTTATTTAATGAAATATTTACAACAACTTTTTCAGCAATATTTAGATTTTTCTTCCATTTTCCAATACTTGAAGAAAAAATTGGTTTGCTTGGCGAGTGTCTTGTTGGATTTCTTTCTTTTTTAAAATCAATATTTTTTCCTGTTTTAATATTAAACCAGAAATCATGTTCTTTCTTATGGTGTTCTAAGAGATCTGGGATCCATTCTTCCTCTAGAAATTTCATCATCCTTTTTGTCTCTTCCTCTGGTTTATTTATAAGTTCTTCGTATTTAATTTCCATATATCTATTGTTATTAAATTGTTTTCGGAATTGATATGTTAGTTCAGCTGCTTTGTTCCAAGTTTTAATTGCTTCATAAATTATTAATCTCCCCCATCTATCTTTATGAGAGCAAACAACATCTCTTCCATCACGTATTATATTTATAAATTGGCAATTCGGAAAAAGCTCATTTATAGTATCTACATAAAATATGTTATCTGGTGTTTTTTCAGCCCATCTTTTCTTATTCTTGATTTTCATATAGTTTTCATGGAATGCTGAAAATATCTCGCTAAGTTTTTTATTAGCTTCATCTTTTGTTAGACCATATGGTTCAAGTCTTTCCCAGGTTTGGTTAATTTTTTCTTTCAATTGTTTCATATTAGTTATAAGATGTGTTTCTGGACCACTACAAATATTTGGATGTGAATCAAGAATAACTCTAACTAGTGTTGTTCCAGAACGAGGGCAACCTATAATGAATATTGGTTTTGTACTCATATTATCTGATATCCAAACAATATAATTGGTTTTTTAAATCTTTTTAAAGTTTAATAAATTTTAATAATATGATTTTAGTTTCTAATATAGAAAATCTAAAAAAGGATATAATATACTATATATTATAAAAATAAAGTGATAAAATGGAATTTAAAGATAAAGTAGTTTTATTAACAGGAGCTACAGGTGGGATGGGTGTTGAGTTAGCAAAACAGCTTTCAAAAGAAGGATCACATTTAGCAATTTTTGCAAGAAGAGAAAGCAAATTAAAAGAAATATCAGATCAATTATCAAAGGAAAATACCAAATGTATATATCGAAAATGTGATGTAAAAGAACTTGATGATATAAAGAATGCTGTTAAATATACTATTGAAACCTATGGTAGAATTGATGTAGCTCTTTTAAATGCCGGAATACTTGTGCCAAATCCTATACAAACATTTAATAGTAAGATTATTAAAGATTCTATAGACATCAACTTTATGGGGAATGTATATTTTATTGAGGAAATTTTGCTTGTCATGAAAAAACAAAAATCTGGAATCATTGCTGCAACTTCTACTCTTCCGGATCGCAGAGGAGTTCCGGGTTGGGGAGCATATGGAGCAAGTAAATCGGCATTGAGTTGGCTTGTTGAAAGTCTTAGAGCAGAGGCCAAAAAAAGATATAATATTAACTTTATAACGATCAAACCTGGATCTGTATTAACACCTATGATAGAGGGATATAATAGGCATGGCGCAATATCTGCTGATGAAGCAGCAAAATACATAATTGCTGGTATAAAAAAAGGTAAAAAAGTAATACAATTTCCTTTTAACCAAGTTGCATTAATAAGATTATTGGATAAAGCACCACCAAATATTTATGATACTTTTGATGTAGAAGATATGAAAGGCGATGGATATCCAGAAGTAAAAGAAGATTAATAATCGGATGAAAAAATGAATCCATTAGTAAATCCATATACCTCATTAACATTATTAAGATATTTTATCTTTGATCCTAATAGAATTTATAAACTTGATAGAAATCAAATGGAAAGATATAGAGATAAAGCTTTTAAAAATATCGTTAAATATGCCTATAAGGTCCCACTTTATCATGATAAATACAGAAATGCAGGTATTCATCCTAATGATATAAAAGGAATAAAAGACATAACAAAACTACCCTTTATAACCAAACAAGATTTGGTTGATAATTATCCTGATAAAATAATTCCAAAAAATTATAAAAAAAATAAGGGATTTGTCATTTGCACCGGTGGCACTACAGGAAAACCAGTCTCTATTTATACTGATTTTTTAACTATGGGTAGATCAGGAAGCATTCCTATTCGTGAGTTAAAATATTTTAATTTACATTGGAAAAAATCAAAATTTGTGCATATTGGAAATTTTAATCAATATAGGATCGATAAAATTGCACAAGAAAATTTTTCAACACATTTAGAATCAATAGTATCTTTGAAAAATCGACTAAACATCGATGTTAATACGCCTATGATTGATATCATTAATCAATTAGACGAGTTTAAACCGGATGTTGTTATGGCATATCCTGCGATTTTTCAACACCTTGCTCATCTAAAGAGAAAGGGATATGGTAAAAATATTAAACCAAAACTATTCTGGACAGGTGGAGCAATTCTTGATGATTATACAAAAAAATATGTTGAAGATGCTTTTAAATGCAGGTTATTAAACATCTATCCATCAGTTGAAGCAAGTGCAGATATTGCATTTGAATGTAATGAAGGACACTGGCATATCCATCATGATTTTTTTCATCTTGAAGCAATTGATGAAAACCAAGATTTGGTAAATAATGGTGAACGCGGTCATATAGTACTAACTCGTTTATGGGGTAGAGGAACACCCATTATTAGATATATAGGTATGGATGACTGGATAAGATTATCACCATATGAAAAATGTAGTTGTGGATTAAATACTCCTTTAATAATAGATGGAGTCGAAGGTAGAAAACGAGCAAATATAGTACTACCTAACGGTAAAATATTTCCTCCAGGTGCATTTTGTTTTATAACACCTGTACTTCATAAATTAAATACATTTAAGGTAATTCAATACCAGATTATTCAGAAAAAAATAGATGAAATCGAGATACTTCTTGTTATTGATGAAGACCTTAGAAATACTGGTCCTTCTTTCAACGAAATTGCAGAAAAAATCAAGGAAGCATACATAAAAAAAGTAGGACCTGGTGTTTCAATTGAAATAAAAGAAGTAAAAGAAATAAAAAATAAAAAGGATGCAAGTAAACCTCCTCCAATAGTTATATCACATGTAAAACCTGATGAAGGTTATAAGATTTTAAAAACCAAAGATTAATATTATATTTTTAGATTTCAAATTCTGATTAACCATGAGAGAGTATAGGATAAAAAAAGGACATAATCCAGATTTAGAAGCATTAATATCTAACTATTTTGGAGCAAATGGCGATATCAATCAAGGTATACATTTTGAGGTCGACGGTATTGGAAAAGTGGATATGAAACAAGAAAAGAATTATCTACTTGTTGATATCGAACCACCAAAAACTGTTTGCGGAGATTATAATATTATTAAAAAATGGAACGAGTTTCTTTTTGAAGCAACAGGTTTTACAACAAAAGAACGTAAAAAAGAATTCGGGAAAGTTAAAAAGAAGTAAATTTTTATTTTTTTACTTTATCCCAATCTTTCAAGAAATTTTTAATTCCAATATCTGTTAGTGAATGTTTAACCATTTTTCTAATCACACCTGGTGGAATTGTTGCAATATCTGCTCCTAATCTTGCTGCTTCAATTACATGTATTGGATGACGAATACTTGCTACAATAATCTCTGTTTTAATATCATAGTTATAAAAAATATCTGTTATTTCTTCAATGATCTGCATTCCTTCTTGACCGATATCATCAAGTCTTCCAATAAATGGACTTACAAAAGATGCGCCTGCTTTTGCTGCAAGCAGTGCTTGATTTGATGAAAATACTAATGTTACATTGGTCTTGATTCCCTCTTTACTTAGTTGTTTTACAGCCTTAAGCCCTTCAGGTGTCATCGGTATTTTAATTGCAACATTTTTTTGATATTTCTTTGAAACCTTTGAAACAAGTTGTTTTGCTTCTTTAACCATTTCATCTCCTTTTTCACTAACAACTTCTAGACTGATCGGACCATCAACGATTTTAAAGATTTCTTCAATTATTTCACTAAATGATCGTCCACTTTTTTTTACAAGTGTTGGATTGGTTGTAACACCGTCCACTATACCCCATGATGCAAGTTCTCTTATTTCATCTAAATCTGCAGTATCAACAAATATTTTCATAATTTTGCCTCACTCCAGTTCGGTGTATCTTTTTTTTATAAATAACTTTTTGGTTTTTTTACTAAAATGTTACTAAAATAATTTTTTAGAGGAGATAAATATATTTGGATATATTTCAAAAAATCAAAACATATATATATTCAAGTATACATTACTTTAAATTGTGGTGGATGGGATATGCCTCTAACTAGAAAAGCCCGGGTAGTGGGTAGTAGCTTGGTGCTAACAATTCCAAGTCAACTCGCTAAGGCACATGATATAAATGATGGAGATGAGATAGAGATCATACCTATGGGGATTGGAGAATTTAAAATCAGAAAACTACAGAAATAAAAATTCTCCATTTACTCTATCTTTTCTAAGTAACTATTGATTATAAACCCGAGGCTAAATCACGTATTACTTTTAATTTATCATCTGCTTTAACAATACCGCTTGCAAGAAGAACTCCATCTGCTCCTAATTCAATAGATTTTGCTACATCTTTACCGTTTTTAACACCTGCTCCACACAATACACTTACATCTTTATTGATATCTTTTACTGCGTTAACACTCCCACTTACAATATCAGGATCTGCAGTTGTTACTGATATATCACCACCAATGAGTTCGGGAGGCTCAACTGCAATAAAATTTGGTGAAAAAGCAGCAGCTGCTTTTGATGTTAAAATATTATTTGTACAAACAATATGATCAAGTTTTAATTCTTTTGAGCGTGTTATACAAACATCTATATCAGCAAGTTTTAGTCTATGCTCACTATGATTGATTAAAGTTCCTACTGCTCCAGCATTTTTTATTGCTTCGGGTAATGTCCAGCCTGTATGACTACCAGGTTTTATTGGATCAATATGCTCGGCAAAAACTGGTATTTCAACATTCTTTGAACATAATGATATATCAGTTGCTTGAACTGCTATTGCCATACTTGCGTCTGTTTCATTGTTTATTTTTTGCATAAGTTTTGCTATTTCAAGTGCGTTTTCTCCAGTTGCTTCTGCATATGTTTTTACATTTAGTACAATAACAGGTGTTTTTAACATAATTTATCACTCCTCAAATTGTAATAAGTATAATCGATGACCTTTAATATATTCTTCTCTATTCCTGCTGGAATAATTATGGCAGTTCCTATACAAGCAATTTTATTTCTTGGTATTATTCCAGCTCTTATATTACTCTATATAGCTTTAAAAGGTTATGATGGATATTATAAGGATAAAACGATTTTCTTAACATTTATTCTAGGAATAATTTTAGGTATTATTGCTGCAATAGTAAGACATGTTATTTGGTACCCATTAATAGTTACATCAATTATCATATTTGCATTTTTCGAACAATTATTAAAAACTATTTTTTTAAATTTAGGGGTATTTCAAAGGAAAAAAGAAACACCGATCTATGGACTGTCTATGGGTCTTGGATTTGGTTCGTCGTTTACTCCATTTCTGATAATTCAAGCAAGTACGATTAGTGGAAATAATCTCTCATTTTTAACAATAATTGCTGTTGGATCTTTAGGTTTTATATTATTTCATGCTGCAACAACAGCTTATATCGGCTACGGAGTTTTCAATGGAAGATTAACAAGATATCTCTTGATTGCTATTCTAGTTCAAATACCATTTAATATTTTTGTAGATCTTGCATCTCTTTATGGAAAACAAAATTATGCATATTATTCATTTTATAAATATTTCCAAGTAATCCTTGTGATTTATGGAGGAATAATTTTTTATTATGTAATAAAACAAATACTCCCTAGAATTAAAATACATAATAAAAAAGATAATAAACCTAAAAAGTTAGACACAACTAAATAATATAAACTGTATTGTAAATTGATTATTGGTGATTATCTTTGAATAAAGATAAACAAACAAAAAATGAATTAATAAATAAAGATCTTGAAGAAATTTATAAAAAACCTTCTTCAAGATCATTAAAACCAACAATTGCAGGTTTTTTATTAATTACAGCTGCAATTCTTACAATATTATTTTCTGTTAGTTATATTACTTATGATGAAGATACACTTAATAAGATTATTGAAGATAATGAACAATTACAAGATTTAGAGCAAGAAATCACTGCAAAAGATATTAAAAATATATTTTATGTTTGCGGGTCTATTGGTATAATAATCTCAATATTTTTATTTCTTGGAGGACTTCTTGCAATAAAAAGAAAAATGTGGATGTTTTGCTTTATAACGAGTATATTAGGTTTAGTGTTATTGTTATTTGTATTACCTGGTCTTATATCTATTATTGCGGTGATATTTCTTTATTTATCAAAAAACGAATTTTCATAAATATTCTTTAAATAATTGAAAAAAAGAAAAAAGAAAATTTTTATTTTTTTATGGTGTAAATTTCTTTCCACAATATGGGGAAACCATTGCGTCTGGTGGTATGCTGCGTCCACATCCTGGACATACTCTTTGTGGTGGTACTTGCTGTTGTGGTGGTTGTTGTCCTTGTGGTGCTGTTGGATAAGAACCAGTTGGTCCTGTTGCAGGTCCAAGAGTATCTGGTAGTGAAAAGAATGCTACAATCATAAGTATATATGCTATCCACATTAGAAATATACCAACTATGACAATTGTTAATATTGCTCCAATAAGATATATTAAACCAGTTGTTTTAAATAAATCTACTCTTGTGCGTTCAGTAATTCTCTCAAAACTCTTTTTCAAATATACTGCACTTAAAATATAGAATACAAATGCAATAATCAACATAACTACACATACAGCTATAGCTGCTCCAATAGCATCCATAGGATTACCACTTGTAGCAAAGCTGGAAACTCCTACAGCAGCACCTCCAATAACAACTAAAGGTATTAGTGCAATAACAATAGCAGCAATTATACTAAAAACTACAAACATAATAAAATCGCTTTTTATTTGGGGATCGCTAACTGCTTCTGAGATGTTTTTAACACCCAGAAAAACCATAATAAGCCCAATAATTGTTATTATAAATCCTGCATATGGAACAAAACCTCCTACAATCATCAGAATTGCTCCAACACCGCCTAACGTTTTTGCTTGACTTAAACTACCCATATAATTGCCTCACCTCATATTCTTTAAGTAAACATCATATATATTTTACTTTTAACTACTTTTTGTTTTTCTCATCTTTATCATATCACTTAATTCATCAATTATTACTCCAATTGCAATACCGCACATAATTCCGACAAATACACCTGTAGCAAATCTAATAAGGTTTACACTCTCCCAAAAACCAAGTAGTTGACCTATTCCATCTATTCCTATTGGAATTAAACTTACTATTAATAAAAAAGCAAATTTTTCATCTAGTTTTATTTTAATGAAAACCATTAAACCTAAACCAATCGCAAGTCCAAGAAATATTGCTGTGCATCGAGAACAAAAAGGCATTTGATTATCATTTATAAAAAAAGATCTATCTGCTTTTTGATGGCAGAGTCTATCACCACATCCATAAACAGATCCCCAGGGAAATGACATATTCTTTATTGTTTGTTTATTATCAGCAATTGTAGTTACACCTGATAGATCTTTTACACTACCTTTTTCAATAGCAATTGGTGCGAAAAATTGAAGTAAAATCCAAATCAAAAAAAATAAAAAAACAATAAATATAGGTATTCTAGAATATTTTTCCCTTTTTTCCATTTTCAAATTCATCTCTTGATTTATAGATTAAGACAAAAGCAACAATACTAAGTATTGATCCTATAAAAAAGAACCCAAAACAAAAAATCCCAAAGATTGATCCAGCGACTGCTACATCAAAATTCTGTCGTTTTATACATGTAATTATTCCTACAAATGCAAAGACAGAAAAAATTAAAATAATAATAGTACAACCCATTGTATCAAATTGTTTTTCTTTCTCTGCTTCAGAACCTGGATTAATATTTATCTCATGTTCAGATAAAAAAAATGGAGAAACAAGAATCTCCTGTCTAACTGTTTTATATCCAGCTCCTTTAATTTCGATATAATGCAAACCAAGTTCAACATCTTCTAATTTATATAAACCATTACCCTTATTTTTTAACGTTTCACCATATACTTTTACTACAACATTATCAACTGTTTGATTAGAAGATTTATTTATTACAGTTACTTCAACAGTTCCTTTCAGACCAATTGCAGAAGCTGCATCATATGTCGATTCAATAAATGTTTCAGAAAAGACAGCTGTGGTTATACCTAAAGAAAATACACAAATTAATAGAATTGCTGCGATCATTGGTTTATTTGTTTTTGGTTTTATTGCTGAAAGAATTGTCTTTCTTGGTTCTCCATGTTCTTCCCATGAGCAATCTTTTTCAGTTGAAGGTTTACTTTTTGTCTTTATATTAAATTTGTTTTTACATTTAGGACAAACAACCTCATGTTTTTCATTATCTTTTGGAATGTCCAAAATAAAACTATTATTACATTTTGGACAGGTTGCTCTCCCCTTCAATGTTTTCACCAATGATATGAAATATAATCTATATTAAGTAGATTTCTATTATTTAAAATACTTGATTGTTTAATTTACTTATAAAAAATAACAATTTTTCTTAGTTACATTATATTTATATAATAATGCTTTATTCCGATACACTAAACAGGCGGTTATACTATGGCAAAATTTCCTGAAGCAGAAGCACGAATATTAAATAAAAAAGTCTGTATGAAATGTGGTTGCATAAACGCACCAAAAGCAGTCAGATGTAGAAGATGCAGATCAAAAGAACTTAGAGTTAAAGCTAAAGAAGGAAGAGGAGTATAATCTCTTTTTATTAACCGTCATATTTAAGAGTAATATTTCTTTTTTGATTTGCAGGTTGAAGTAATTATGCCAGAGACAAAAGTGAAAAAAACCGATGATTTCAACGAATGGTACAATGAAATTGTGGAGCTTGCGGATCTTTGTGATAAACGATATCCAATTAAGGGTATGAATGTATGGCGACCTTATGGTTGGACACTTATGAGTCATGTAGATCATCTCATTAGAGAAGAAATGTTTAAAACAGATCATCATGAGGTATATTTTCCACTTTTAATACCTGAATCTTCTTTTAAAAAAGAAGAGGAACATATCGAAGGGTTTGGAAGTGAGGTATACTGGATTACACATGCAGGTTTAAATAAACTTGAAGAAAGATGGCTTCTTAGACCAACATCTGAAACAGCCATGTATCCAATGTTTTCACTTTGGATACGATCACATGCAGATTTGCCTTTAAAAACATTTCAAATAGTAAATACATTTAGATATGAAACAAAGCAGACCAGAGCATTTATTCGAGTTAGAGAGATACATTTTTTTGAAGCTCATACCTGTCATATAGATTTTGAAGATGCAGAAAACCAGGTTAATGAAGATAAAGAGATTGCAAAAAGATTGTTTGATAGCTTATGCTTACCATTTATTTTTTGTAAAAGACCTGAATGGGATAAATTTGCAGGTGCATTTTACACAATTAGTATAGATGTACTGATGCCATCAAATCGAACATTACAGCTTGGATCAATCCATCAATATAAAGATAATTTTGCCATTCCATATCAGATAACCTATGAATCAGAAGATGGAAAACATAAAAACTGTCATCAAACAACATATGGAATGAGTGAGAGAATACTAGGAGCACTTGTTGGTATTCATGGAGACAATAAAGGCCTTGTAATGCCACCTGCTGTTGCACCAACACAGATAGTAATAATTCCAATAATCTTCAAAGGAAAAGAAGAAAATGTAAACAATGCTTGTGAGAATCTTCTTGAAAAATTAAAGAATGAAGGTTTTAGAGTTAAAATTGATAGAAGAGATATTACACCAGGTAATAAATTCTATGAATGGGAATTAAAAGGTGTACCTATAAGAATAGAAATAGGGCCAAAAGATTTAGAAAAAAAACAGATAACAATTGTTCGAAGAGATACATCAGAAAAAAAACAAATCCCAGAAGAAAATGATATTAATTCTATAAAAGAGGAATTAAATAGAATTGAGCAAAATTTATTTAATAACGCAAAAGATTATTTACAAAATAATATACATAGGGTAAATTCAATTGAAGAAGCACAAGAATTACAAGGAATAATAGAACTTCCTTGGTGCGGAGAGGAAAAATGTGCTTTAGAAATCGAAAATATTTTAGATGGAAACACATTAGGGGAACCAATAGACAATAATAAATGCATACAAAAATGTCCAGTTTGCAACCAAAATGCAAAAACATGGATGAGATATGCAAAAACATATTAAAAAGAGGTGAAATAAAAATGGCAGGAAAAATAGTAAGCTTTTTCCGAGAATTTGTACTAATTTTTAGTATAATTTTAACAATAATCGGTTTAGGGATATTTTCATTTGGATTATCTGGTATGTTTTTTAAGGATATTCCAAAAAATATGATAGGTCTATCAAAAAATACAGAAGGAATATTTGAATGGAGTTTGTATTTTGTAATAATTGGATTTATCATTCTTGCAATTGGATTATGGTATTTATACACCTTTTTTAAGAATAGAAAATTTATTTTAGAAGAAATTGAAACAAATAAAAGATCAGAACTTCTAAAAAGACATGGTGAGTTAAAAACTACTGTTAAACACATGCCAAAAAAATACCAACAAATGCTTAAAGAAAAAGAGAAAGAATTGAGAATAAAATAAATACCTTTTATTTAGAAGGTGAAGTAAATACCTACGTTTTATATACTGCTAGTAGAACCTAAATATGGAGGAAATATTGGTGCTGTCGCTAGAGCAATGGCTAATTTTGATTTTGAAAATCTATATCTAATAAATCCATGTAAATTAGATAACGAATGCTATAGCCGGGCAATGCATGCAGATTATATTTTAGATAATACAAAAATATTTAAAACATTTAATGAAGCAATTAAAAATCTTGATTATTTAATTGCAACTTCATCTATAGATAGTAAAAATGATAAAAAACATTTAAGAAATCCGATTTTTTTAAAAGAAGTATCAGAAAAAATATTTGATATCAGTGGTAATGTCGGAATTGTTTTTGGAAGAGAGGATTATGGCCTTTTTAATGAAGAAATTGCTCAATGTGATATAATGGTAAAAATACCTACAAGTGAAAACTATAAATCCTTAAATTTGTCTCATGCAGTTACAGTATTTCTTTATGAATTATATGTATGTAAAAAAATTGAAAAAGAAAAAAGACTAATAGATAAAAATGAAAAAGAAAAACTCCAAGATTTTTTCTCACTTTTACTCAAAGAAATTGATTATCCAGAACATAAAAAAGAAAATACTGAAATTATGTTTAGAAGAATTATGGGAAGAGCAATGCCATCAAAATGGGAATTTCACACATTAATGGGTGTGTTAAGTAAAAGTATCGAGAAAATTAAAAACAATAAAGAAAAATAATATTTTTTAAATAGTTTCAATAGTAAAATATACTTTTGTATCTTTTAAAGCAACATGGACTTTATCTGCAAACCAAATAAGTTCTTCAATTCCAACGTTTTTTTCATCCCATTCATATACAAAATCATAATTACCTTTTGTCGCCTTAAAACCAAGGTTTAATAGTTGGTTTTTTACCTGAGATGGAGTTATTCCTTCGCTATTAAATAATATTGTAAGGTATGTTTTCATTTTTTTCACACTTCTCAATTATAGATTTCAATTATAGTATTAAATTATTGCGCTAATAATAATGTACGGCTATTAAACTGTTTTTACATAAATAGGATCTGGTATAAAACAGAGAATTAGTATTAAAATAGCTACAATAAACAATAGCTGTCTTTTGATATCAAGTTTTGTATCATCATTGAGTGGTGGTGGATGGGTTAATCCCATTACAAAAATTATAATTAAAGCAAAGAAAAACCATCCAGTAAATATCATTATAATAATTGCTGCCCACCCAACATATTTTTGTTTATCTCCAAGAACAGCCCTGAAAATATGACCTCCATCTAATTGTCCAGCTGGTAATAAATTCAAAGAAGTAATTAATAAACCAACCCAACCAGCAAATAATATAGGATTCATGTCTATTGTATAGCCTTTTGGGATATCTAATAAAATTCTTGATAGTCCTTCGATTAAAAGTGAGCTACCGTATACTGCTTCACCAGCTTGTAGCTCTTTAAATGGTACAATTGGAACTATCTCAGCTGTTAATATTCCTACTATTGTAACAGGTATTGCTACAAGAAAACCAGCAACAGGTCCTGCAATTCCAACATCAAAAAGAGCTTTTTTATTAGGCATTGGATCTTTACTTGAAATAAGTGCTCCAAATGTTCCGATATTAAAGCTTGGAAAGATTGGTGGAACAGGGAGAAAAAAAGGTAAAGATGTTTTAATACCATGTCTCTTTGAAATATAGTAATGTCCCATTTCATGAATAACTAAGATACTCATTAAAGGAAAAGAAAAAAGAAGAGCACCATAAAATAGATTTTCTATTTCAAAGATTGCACGCCAATTAGGCATACTCCATACATCTAAATATCCAAGATGATAAATTGAACCAGTAATTATTGTTGTAATAATTACTGCTACTAATAAAGCATAATTTACCCAAACTGGTTTTTCTTTTCTCTTTGGTTTTTTTATAATATAAATAATATGCTCTCCTTTTTCATATCTTAACATGGGAATATAACCCTTTTCAGAGAGCGAACGTCTTAATAAATCAAATTTTTCTTCAAGAGTTTCTTTATCAATTCTACAAAAAAAAACTGCATTATTTAAACTAAACCTTAAATCATAAAAAGGAAAATATTTACCAACCTCTTGTTTTAGTAATTCAATATCAAGATTTGTTTTTATTTCTGAACTATCAAAGGGATTCCAATAATCAGGCATCTTGCACGTCGATAATAATTTTATTTTATAAAACCTTCGATTCTATTCATAACATTATCTTTATTTATATCTTTTAATATGCCATTGTTGAAAATATGACAGTTAATCTTGTTATTGGAACTCAATGGGGAGATGAAGGTAAAGGAAAAGTTGTTGATTATTATTCAAAAGATGTTGATTATGTTGTAAGATTTCAAGGTGGGAGTGTTACAGGTGAAACACCTGTTTTTATAAAAAATTGTAAACTATCAAATATTGTAAAAATAAAAAATTTTATAGATCCATTTTTTAAAAAAGATGAAGAAGGATTTAAACCAATTAAAAATACTTCAACACTTGGAGCAAATATTTCAGATAATCCAGGTATTAAAGGTTTTAATATTTCAAATACGCAAGGTGTATACAGACATAAAGTAGATGAAATATATAAAATTAGGTATAATGGAGGAAATATTTCATTAACTGCGGATCATTCTATTTTCATTTATGATAAAAAAAATGGAAGGCCTATATGTAAAAAAACTTTAGATGTGAAAAAAGGAGATATACTGGTTAGTTTTCCTCATAAAAATCTATTAAGAGGACATAATAAAAAAAATATTTATTTTTCGGATATTTCTGAAAAAGAAGATTTAAAAATTGAATTTAAAAAAGATAATTTATTTCAAACTCTTCCAATGTCAGATAAGTTGTTACGTCTTTTTGGATATTATGTGGCTGAAGGAAATTCAAGTATTAGAAAACGACAAAGAAAAGAAAAATATCGAAAAAGTCCTTCATATGACTATGATATTACCTTTTCATTTAATTCAAAAGAAGAAGATTATATTAATTTTATAATAAATTCTATGGAAGAAATTTTTAAGGAAAATAATCCTAATGTTTTTTCACCACCGAATGAAAGTTCAGAGACATGTATTAGATATTCTAAAAAATATCTTGCATATCTGTTTAAGGATTTATTTGGAAAAAATGCAAGAAACAAAAAATTACCTGATTTTTTCTTTAAATTTTCAAGAGAACAATTTTTAATTTTTTTTAAAGCATATCTTCAAGGAGATGGCTATATCCATAAATCAGGGAAAATTGAAGTAAGTACTGTTTCAAAGAATTTAGCAATACAACTTAATTGGTTATTAAATCTACATAATATCAAAACTACAATAACTGAAAAAACAACAAAAGAGAGGATTGCCCCACAAAACCATATATTACATAGTACTAAAGTATATACGCTTAAAATCGGTGAATCAAGTAATCCATTTTTAGATAGGAAACCAAAAAGAAAAAATAGTTTTAAACTAAGAAGGATTTTAGAAATAACTAAAGAAACATATTCAGGATTTGTATATGATTTATGTGGTTGTGATAATGAAGCATTTTTTGGTGGAACTAGTCCAATATTATTACATAATAGCAATGCAGGTCATACAATACAGGTTGGAGATGAAGTCTATAAACTTCATTTAACTCCTTCTGGAGTAATACAAGGAAAAACTGGTGTAATCGGTAACGGCGTTGTTATTGATCCTGAAATATTTATAGCTGAGTTAAAAGAATTAACAAAAAGAGGCCATAATCCAAAGGTATTGATTAGTGATAGAACAAATATTATTATGCCATATCATAAAGTTCTTGATGGTATTGAAGAAAAAATATTAGCTTCTCAACAAATTGGTACAACAAAACGAGGGATAGGGCCATGTTATACTGATAAAATATCCCGTAAGGGAATTCGTGCAATTGATCTTCTCGATAAAAATTCTCTTGAAAAAAAATTGGATATAATCATTCCAATAAAACAAAAACTCTATGATGCATACGGTATTAAGGAGAAACTTGATAAAAAAAGAATTATGGATCTCTGCTTGAGTTATGGTAAAAATCTTAAAGAATATATAAAAACAG